>JBIIXM010000289.1:0-2745 GCA_044338435.1 Flavobacterium sp.
GACTTTTTTTTGCTCTGCCATTATGTCGTTAGGCCATTTGACATTCACTTTTTCCATTCCATTCCATTGTAACAAAGCAACACCTGCCAAAGCAACAGCCACATTAAAATCGTAAATAGAAACCATTTCCAAAGGTACATCTTTTACTAAAACACTAACAGTAAGGTTTTTACCAGGCTCGCTAACCCATTCCGAACCCATTTGTCCGCGGCCTTTAGTTTGCTCAAAAGCCATGACAGCTGTATAGTTTTCCAACCACTTTTCTTTGGCCAACTGCTTTAAAAAATCGTTGGTAGAATCTATGGCATCGAGTTTGATTAGAGGCATAGTACAAATAAAGTAAAGTGAATTTTTTAAAGTTTTGTTAAGCAAAAATAAGGACAAAAAGTAATACCTTTGCCAAATACACATAAATACTAGATGACTAAAAAAGCAGTAAACACTGATGTACTATTAGCCAGTATCATCAAAGGCATTGAAGAAGTAAAAGGAAATGACATAGACATACTCGATTTAAGAGCTATTGATACCGCTGTATGCGATTATTTTGTAATTTGCAACGGTAATTCAAACACCCAAGTTAACGCCATCGTTAACTCCATCCAAAAATTAGTTTCTAAAGAATTAAAAGACAAACCTTGGCACGTGGAAGGCACGGACAATGGCGAGTGGGTTTTGATGGATTATGTTAACATTGTCGTACACGTTTTCCAAAAACAAATTCGAGAGTTCTACAACATTGAAGGACTTTGGGGTGACGCCCAAATTACATCGATTCCTACTAACTATTAAAAAATTGCGCTAATACTATATGGCTACGGAAAAGAAACCCAATAATTTTAAGATCAGTCCTTGGTGGATATACGCCGGATTAATCATTGTTTTTTTTGGATTGAATTACATCGGCGGTTCCGGTTTTCAGGAAACGGCCAAAATCTCATCCTCAAAATTCAATGAGTACTTAGACAAAGGACAAATTGAAAAAGTCGTCATTTACAATAAAACCGAAGGAGAGGCTTATTTAACAGCAGCAGCCCTTAAAGATAAAACGCACAGCAAGTTGGGCAAAGATATGTTGGGCAATCCTAACAAAGGTCCACACTACTCGTTCGATATCGGAAACGACGAGGTTTTTCAAAACAAAATTGAGAAAGCCAAACAAGAAGGCAAACTAAAAGACTTCGATTTCAAGCCGAAAAGCAATTGGTCGGAAATCTTTATTAGTTTGTTGCCTATCATTATCATCATAGGACTTTGGGTGTTAATTATGCGAAGAATGTCGGGTGGCGGAGCCGGAGGTGGCGGCGGTCAAATATTCAACATTGGCAAATCGAAAGCTAAATTATTTGATGAAAAAACTGATTTGAAAACTACTTTCAAAGACGTTGCCGGATTGGAAGGCGCCAAAGAGGAAATACAAGAAATTGTAGAATTCCTGAGAAACCCTGAAAAATATACAGCTCTTGGTGGTAAAATCCCTAAAGGAGCATTGCTTGTCGGACCTCCTGGAACCGGAAAAACATTACTAGCTAAAGCAGTAGCTGGAGAAGCCAAAGTACCTTTCTTCTCGCTGTCAGGTTCCGATTTCGTGGAAATGTTCGTGGGTGTTGGTGCTTCACGTGTTAGAGATTTATTCAAACAAGCCAAAGACAAATCACCGGCTATCATCTTTATCGATGAAATTGATGCCGTAGGTAGAGCACGTGGCAAAAACAACTTCTCAGGCTCTAACGATGAAAGAGAAAACACCTTAAACCAACTACTTACCGAGATGGACGGTTTTGGTACCAATACACATGTTATCGTATTGGCAGCCACCAACAGAGCCGATGTTTTAGATAAAGCTTTGATGCGTGCCGGACGTTTCGATCGTCAAATTTATGTGGACTTACCGGATGTTAGAGAACGTAAAGAAATTTTCGAAGTACATTTAAAACCACTGAAAAAGGTTGACGGTTTAGACATCGATTTCTTAGCCAAGCAAACCCCGGGGTTCTCAGGTGCGGATATTGCCAATGTATGTAACGAAGCGGCTTTAATTGCTGCCAGAAACAATAAAACTGCTGTTGACAAACAAGATTTCTTAGATGCTGTTGACCGAATTGTTGGTGGTTTAGAAAAGAAAAACAAAATAGTAACTCCGGAAGAAAAACGCGCTATTGCCGTACACGAAGCGGGTCACGCAACTGTAAGTTGGATGCTTGAACATGCAGCACCATTGGTAAAAGTAACTATTGTTCCTCGCGGACAAAGTTTAGGAGCCGCTTGGTATTTACCGGAAGAGCGTTTGATTGTTCGTCCCGAGCAGATGTTAGACGAAATGTGTGCTACCATGGGCGGTCGTGCAGCTGAAAAAGTAATGTTTGACAAAATTTCTACCGGTGCGTTAAGCGACTTGGAAAAAGTGACCAAACAAGCTCGTGCTATGGTTACCATTTACGGATTGAACGATAAATTAGGTAACATTACTTATTACGATTCTACCGGTCAAAGCGAATACAATTTCTCTAAACCATACTCCGAAGAAACGGCCTTGGTTATCGATCAGGAAATTTCAGCCTTGATAGAAAACGAGTACCAGAGAGCCATCAAAATTCTTCAAGACAACAAGGAAAAATTAGAGCAATTGGCCAATATATTAATCGAGAAAGAAGTCATCTTTAAAGACGATTTAGAAGCTATTTTCGGCAAACGACCTTTCGGTGACTCAACCGAAGAAACTGTAGCTGAAACTGTAAGCGAATA
>JBIIXM010000290.1:0-2744 GCA_044338435.1 Flavobacterium sp.
TTTACTATTCAACATTAACGATTTGATAGAAGATTTGAGTGTGGTATTTACTTTAGAACCGGGAGATATTATCGCTACCGGAACGCCTGCCGGTGTTGGTGCCGGACGCGATCCTCAAGAATGGTTGTATGATGGTGATGTGGTGGAAGCCACTGTAGAAGGTATTGGCACGATAGTGAATACGGTGAAGGAGATTTAGAGAAAAGAAAAGAGACGAAGAGAAAATAGATGTTTATGTGTTAGATTTGATATTAAGAGGAGGACAGCCAGTGGCTGTCAGGTATAAATTAAAACCGCATTAGGTATTGAAGAGAAAATCCTTTTTTGTAAAAAAAGATTGGAACGGAAAGCCCGACCCGCTAGGGACACGCCCAAAAACAAACAATTAAAAGCTCAGGCACATAGCCACTCAGCTACTCAGTAACTTTAATTATGAAAAAATATAGAATAGGACAAATAGTTCCCTCGTCGAATGTGACGATGGAAACCGAAATACCGGCCATTTTCAGGGCCAGAGAAAGCATACTACCGGAACGATTTACGTTTCACAGCAGTCGCATGCGGATGAAAAAAGTAACCAAAGAAGAACTCGAAGCCATGGATGCCATGAGTTTGAAATGTGCCCAAGAATTGTCGGACGCCCATGTGGATGTAATGGGTTACGCTTGTTTGGTAGCCATTATGAGTATGGGACGCGGTTATCATTGTGTTTCGGAAGTAAATTTACATCAGGAAACGGTGGCGAACGACTTCCCTACGCCTATTGTAACTTCGGCCGGAGCTTTAATTAATGGTCTGAAAGTATTGGGTGCTAAACAAATTTCAATCATCACGCCTTATATGCGCCCGCTGACCGACAAAGTGGTCGATTATATAGAACACCAAGGCATAAAAGTAAAAGAAAGTATTGCCCTGGAAATTCCCGATAACTTGGAAGTAGCGGCACAAAATCCGATGAACTTATTGGACATATACAAACAACTGGACTTAACCGATGTGGATGTATTGGTAGCGTCAGCTTGTGTACAAATGCCGTCTTTGGAAGCCATCGATTTGATTCAGGCGGAATGCGGGATTCCGGTGACTTCGGCTGCCGTATGTACCACGTATGAAATGATGAAAAAGTTAGGCATCGAAGCCAAATCGACCATTGGTGGCGAATTGCTGAGCGGGAAGTATTAACCAAACATTTTAATCCTAATAATCAATTTGTTATAGTGACTAACAAGCATTGCTTTTATAAAGTTGCTTAATACGAAAATAAACTTGAATTAGACCCTAAACTAAAAAAGAAAGGAGGCTAAAAACCTCCTTTTTTTATCCTGCTACCGAAATGCCAATCAGTTTTCCGATACCGAAAGTGATGGCCGCTGCTGCTAATCCGAAAATCACCTGACGCATACCCGAATACCAAACACTTTTTCCGGTAAACAAGGTAATGGCTGCTCCGATTAAAAATAAACCGGCGGCACTCAACACTGTACTAATAATTACGGCTTGCATCCCGCTCCAAAAGAAAAACGGAAATACCGGTATAATGGCTCCAATGGCAAACAAAAAGAAGGATGTCAGCGCCGCTTCCATAGCCGAGCCTTTTAAATCTTCAGGGTTAATGCCTAATTCTTCTTTAATCAACAGCTCGTGAGCCTGACTTTTATTTTGCATCAACTCAGCCGCCATCGCTTTAGCTTGTGACTCCGGGATACCTTTAGCCATATAAATCAAAGCCAATTCTTGTTGTTCGCCTTCCGGATTGGTTTCTAACTCCTCCATTTCCAATTGCATCTGATTTTCGTATAATTCTTGAGAACTTTTTACCGAAATCCATTCGCCCAAAGCCATCGATAGCGCTCCGGCTAACAACCCTGCCATTCCGGCCAATAGCACTTCATCCTGACCACCGGTGGCGCCAGCTATTCCCATCACCAAACTGAAATTAGAAACCAAACCGTCATTGCCACCTAAAACAGCAGCTCTTAGAGCATTACCGCCAACAGAGCGATGGCGCTTTTCAAATCGGGCTAAATTGGCTCCCGATACATTGGAGCTATTGTTGAGGATATTTTTCAATATGGCAACATGCGCGGTATCTGATATTGACTCTTGGGTTTGACTTTGCTTTCTGGCTTTAAGTATGGAAGAGGAAACGCTTTTTTCTGTATCCAATAAAACACCTAAAATATAATCGTAACCAAAGCATTTGCCAATCCAATGCAGTGTCTTCGCTCTTCCGGAAGGATTTGGTAAATGACTTTCATCCAAATTGTTTTTGGCTAAAAAAGCCAAGGCGTGACTGTGTTCTATAGCACTCATTTGCTTGAAAACAGCAGCTACATTGGGATCTTTTTCGTTTTCCGCTAAAATTTGATAGAGGTAGCAAACATCTACTTCGGTTTGGATACTTTTAAGACTAATCATAATCAAACTATTTGTACATTAAAGTTACGAAGAAAGTGAGTACCGAAATCATAGGTACCTCAGAAACAATTAACAAAAAAACAGGTAAGAAAATCGCACTAAAAATAGATGGTGAGGATTTGTTTGGTATATTTGGTTTCTGCAAATGATATTTCGGTATGAAGATGGACAAACTCACCAAACAACTCGAACTGACGCACGAACAAACTTCGCCTTTGTTCCGAATTATGTTTACCCAAAATCTGGAAGAGGCTCAACGCCGCCATTTTGAGAATAATATTTGCGCTTTCCATATTGGACAAGGGTATTTTTTGACCGTAGCGCAC
>JBIIXM010000292.1:0-2735 GCA_044338435.1 Flavobacterium sp.
TTGACTACAAAGAGACAGCGTTTAAAAATCGTTTCACCCAATTGTTCATTAAGGTCTGTTATCATTTTTTCATTACAATCACGGAAGGTTTCGACTTCCGGATGATAGTGTTTTATAATTGATAATCCTTTTTCTACTTCTTGTCTTCGGTCGTTATAGCCCGATGTTAAATGGGTGTGCTTGACATTGCTATCCAATAAAAGTAGGGCATATTTTTTAAAATCGGCGTTGTAATATTCGTATTCCAGACTGTTGCAATCCAATTTGATGACTTTGTTTTTTTTGCCGAAAACTGAAGCAAATTGGTCCATGATGCCGCAATTTACACCCACAAAAGTATGTTCCGATTGTTGTCCGATAAGCGCTATGTCTTGTTTGGTTAAGCCTAAGTCGAATATTTTATTCATGGCATAAGCAATGCCGCATTCTAATGCCGCAGAAGATGACAAACCTGCTCCCATGGGAATAGTACTGCTGAAAACGATAGAACAACCTTGGTTTAGGCCTTTGGCTTTAAGTTGGTGCAGCACGCCTAAAATGTAGTTCACCCACATTTTATTGACCGGTTTTAGGTCGTCGGTTAAATTAAACTGATAAGTTTCGTTTAGGTCTTGGGCAATAAGGGTAAAGGCCGCATCATTGTTTTTAGAGACAGCAAAGCAAACGTATTTGTTAATGGCTGCAGGCATTACAAAACCATCATTGTAATCAACGTGTTCCCCAATGATGTTAATTCTTCCCGGTGAAAGGAAAAGGTAATCGGGTGATTTTTGAAATACTTTTTTAAAGTGTTCCGTAGTATGTTGGACGAGTTTTTTCTTCATTATCGCGTTTGAATCGTGGCGGATGCCGAAATTAATCCGTTAGACTTGGCTTCTAAGGTTAGGGTTCCCGGTGTTTTTCCGGACAGAATAATTACTTGGCATTTGCCGTTGAAAGCACTGCGTTGCCAAGCGCCTTCTGCACATTTGTCGGGTTCGTGAGAACTTGGGTTGCCGTTACCAACACCAATAATCTTGGCATCGCCAGACAAATGGAATTTTACCATATTATCGGCAACCGGGACTTCTCTGCCTTTATCGTCTACTATGGATACGTTACAAACGGTGGCGTCTTTCCCATCCGCGTTCAGGATAGTTTTATCTGTGGTTACCATAACTTTATAAGGTGTTCCTGTGGTTTCTGTTTTTGAAGTTATTTTTTTGTCTTTTTTGTAACCGATGGCTTCAAGCGCGCCCGGTTCGTAGTTGACTTGCCATTTGAGGTGGCTGTTTCTTGGCATGACTTTTTTGCCCAGGGTTTTTCCGTTTAAGAAAAGCTCTACTTCCTCGGCATTAGAGTTGACCCAAACTTCTATAGGTTGGCCCAGTTTCTCCGGCCAGTTCCAATGAGGGGAAATGTGCAAAACATCTTTATCGGTCCACCAACTCTGGTAGTAGTAGTAAATATTTTTCGGGAAGCCACACACATCCATAATGCCGAAATGGGAGCTAATGTTAGGCCATTTGTAGGGCGTTGGTTCGCCGCGATAATCGAATCCAGTCCAAACAAATCCGCCCAACCAATACTTGTTTTCGGCAGCTAGTTTCCACCAGGTTTCGGCCTTACTTGCCCACCACGGATGGGTAATGTCTTGGTCGGGAACATAAGCTCTGATTGCATCTTTTTCGTAGATGCCGCGGGTGGTTACGGTGCTTCCCATTTCGGTTCCCAAAATAGGTTGGTTCGGATGATCTCTGTGGTAATCGGCTACTGCATATTCACGATAATTGAAGCCACGAATCGGGATGACCTCGTTAACACCTTTAAAATCATTCGCCATATCAGCTGCGTAAGTGCTGGTTCGAGTTGGATCTAATTCTTTTTGGACAGCCAATAGCGTTTGTGCAATTCTTTTGCCGTAGTCGTTGCCTTGAATGTTTTGTTCTTCGTTTCCGATAGACCATAAAAACACGGAAGCGTGATTTCTGTCGCGTTTGATTAATCGTTTGAATTGGGTGATGTATTCCGGACTGCTGTTAAGCAAGCGTTGTTCGTCAACAACCAACATGCCTATACTATCGCAAGCGTCCAAGAGTTCAGGAGTTGGAGCATTGTGACTCGCTCTGTAAGCATTACAGCCTAATTCTTTTAGCAATTTTACGCGGTAATATTGCAAATAATCCGGTAGTGCACTGCCAATACCGGCGTGGTCTTGGTGGTTGTTTGTTCCTTGAATTTTCAGGTGTTTTCCGTTTAAAAAGAAACCTTCTTTGGCATCAAATCTCACATTTTTGATGCCAAATCGGGTTTTAGTTTGATGAACAATTTGGTTGTCTGATTTTACAACGGTAATGACTTTGTACAAATAAGGATCATCCACAGACCATAAACGCACATTGCTCAGGTTTGCTTTCTGTTTTAGGGTAACATCTTTTCGGATGCCTAAGTTGATTTTTTGTTCCGAAGTCTTGGCCAGTATTTTCCCGTTTCTATCGGTTATGTAACTGTAAACGATGCCATCGGAGTTTCTTAAGTAGTTGTTTTGAACAGTAGTTTCAATTGTCGTTACAGCGTTTTTGCCTTTGATTTCTGAATGCACAAAAATGCCGTCTTCCGGGATAAAAACTTTGTTAGTGATGTTTAACCAAACGTGACGGTAGATTCCGGCACCTTCGTAAAACCAACCTTCGGCTTGGGTGGCATCAACGCGAATAACGATTACATTATCGCCTTCAAAATTCATGAAATCGGTC
>JBIIXM010000291.1:0-2735 GCA_044338435.1 Flavobacterium sp.
TCGGATTTGAAGCGAATGGATTTAAAACCATTGGTTATGAGATTGACGAAAATGCTTCAAACACATACAACAAAAACCTTTTAGGAGAATGTATTACAGGAAAACTAACTCCTGAATCAACATACCCCAAAGCGGATATTGTAATTGGAGGTCCGCCTTGCCAACCATTTAGTGTTGGAGGAAAACAACTTGGTTTGAAAGATTCGAGAGATGGATTTCCTATTTTTTTATCAGCAGTTAGACAACTAAATCCCGAAGTTTTTATGTTTGAAAACGTTCGTGGAATGTTATACAAAAACAAATGGTATCTAAAAGAAGTGATTGACGAGCTTGAAAGTTTGGATTATTATATTGATTATGCTCTTTTGAATGCTGTTAATTTTGAAGTTCCTCAAAACAGAGAGCGTGTAATTGTAATTGGTTCAAAACAGAAAATTAAATTACCAAATCCAATATATAAAAAAGTTACCGCAGGAGACGCTTTAGGAAATTTAGCATTTGAATTTGATGAAAATTCTAAATTTTTTACAGAATCGATGGACAGATATGTCGCTAATTATGAAAAAGCGTCAAAATGCGTAAACCCAAGAGATTTATATTTAGATAGACCAGCCCGAACTTTGACCTGCCGAAACCTTGCAGGAGCCACAGGAGATATGCACCGAGTGAAATTAAATGACGGAAGAAGAAGAAGAATCACTGTGCGTGAAGCTGCAAGATTACAAAGTTTTCCTGATTGGTTTGAATTTCAAGGAACAGAAACACATCAATACACACAAATTGGCAATGCTGTTGCCCCGAACTTTGCATTCCATTTAGCCAAAAATATTAAAACTCACCTTATGGGAACTTCTATTGAAGATTATCCTGTAATTGAATTTGAGCAACTTAAATTATTCGAGAATGAAGCAGTATATCAATTCAGATAGTTCAAAAACATTTAGTGAAAAGCCAAAAGCAATTCAAGAACTTATTAATACAGCACTTTACATTCTCGACACTTTTGGAATTCCAATTGAAGGAACACCACGACGATTGGAAAGAATGTCTATAGCTTTTTTGGCAAGTGGCGATATAAAATCATTAAAAGAACTTGCAAAAGCAAAAGATTTAAATAGTGGATTTGCACTAAAAACAAGAGACATAATCAACTATGTAAACGAACATTTCAACGAAAATATTAGTTCAGGTTCGTATGACGACATCAGAAGGAAAGATTTAAAACTTTTAACAATTGCTGAAGTAGTTTTACAATCAAGCCCAAACTCTGCAACAAACGATTCTACACGTGGGTATTCCATCAATCCGACTTACGCAGAGTTGATAAGAAATTATGGAAAGAAAGATTGGGAGAAATCGGTTAAAGATAAGTTGAAAAACATTGAACATTTAAGCCAAAAACTAAAAAGAGAAAGACAGATTTCAAAAGTTGAAGTAACGCTTCCATCAGGTGGACAATTGACATTTTCGGCAGGAGAACATAACGATTTACAAAAGGCTATTATTGAGGATTTTCTGCCGAGATATGGTTTCGGAGCAGAAGTTTTGTATGTTGGAGATACAGCGGACAAATATTTGTACCTTGAAAAGGATAAATTAGAAAAACTAAACTTTTTTGAAATTTCACACGAAGAATTACCTGATATAATTGCTTATTCTAAGAAAAAGAATTGGCTGTATTTGATTGAGGCAGTTCATTCATCGGGTCCGATTTCAGAAATTCGTCTTTTGCAATTACAGAAACTAACAAAAGACTGTAAAGCTGATATTGTTTACGTCACAGCATTTCTGACACGACCAAAATTTAGACAATTTATAGCTGACATAGCTTGGGAAACCGAAGTTTGGATAGCAGATAATCCTGACCATTTGGTACACTTCAATGGAGATAAATTTCTTGGACCTTACAAAAAGTGAGAATAGGTACATCACATAACAGTGGTTAGTGGCCATTGCTGGTTTTTCTTGGCTTCAACCCTATTTTTCACGTAAAACTTTTTATCTTAGCAGAAAGTACGCAGTTCGTTGGCTTCGCAAAAAGCCACTAGCCACGAAACGTTAGCCGATATGCGCAAATATTGCGCTAAATAAAATATTTCAAAAATTATTTCCCAAATTGGGAACTTTTGTTTACCTTTGAAAAAATTTAAAAGAATTGAGAATAATTTCGAAAAAAATATTGCGTGATTTTTGGGAAGCTCATGCTGATTCAGAACAACAACTAAAATCTTGGTTTCAAGAAACTAGTAATGCTGAATGGAAAACTCCAAATGACGTAAAAAAAGAATATCCGAGTGCGAGTATTTTAAATAACAATCGAATTGTATTCAATATAAAAGGAAATAATTACAGATTAATTGTTAGAATAAATTATAACCATCAAATGATTTGGATTCGATTCATCGGAACGCATGCAGAATATGATAAGATTAACGCTAACGAAATTTAAAAGCTATGGAAATTAAACCTATAAAAAACGAGAAAGATTATAATCAAGCTTTGGAAAGATTAGAAACTATCTTTGACGCAAAGCCCGGAACACCAGAAAGTGATGAACTTGAAGTTCTCGGAATTCTTATTGACCAATATGAAAATGAGCATTTCCCAATTGGATTACCTGATCCAATCGAAGCAATAAAGTTCAGAATGGAGCAAATGGGTTATAATCAAAACGACTTGGCAAAAATTGTTGGCTTGAAAAGTAGAGCAAGTGAAATCTTGAACCGAAAAAGAAA
>JBIIXM010000293.1:0-2731 GCA_044338435.1 Flavobacterium sp.
TGTAGGTCAACCTGAGTTTTACAAAGCCTTAAACCAAATGGTGAAAAGCTATACCATTGAGGATTGGAAAATGTATTTAGAATGGGATTTGGTGAATTCGTATGCTTCTTATTTGCACAATGCTATAGAGAAACAGAATTTCTATTTCTATTCTACGGTGATGAGTGGCGTGAAAGAGCAAAAGCCGCGTTGGAAACGTATAGTGGAGCAAACTGATGGCGCTTTGGGTGAACTGATAGGACAAGTGTATGTAAAAGACTATTTACCTGAAGGTTCCAAAGAAAAACTACTCGAAATCGGAAACAACATCAGAACGGTTTATGCAGAGCGTATCAAAAAGCTGGATTGGATGAGTGAGGAAACCAAGAAAAAAGCGCTTTACAAGTTGAGTAAAATTGTAATGAAAGTGGGTTATCCCGATAAGTGGAAAGACATGAGTAGCGTAAACATCAATAGAGGAACGTATTTGGCGAATGTAATGGCTACGAATAAATGGGCGATTAAAGAAATGGTGTCTAAATTCGGCAAACCGGTTGATCGCACCGAATGGGGTATGTATCCGCAAACTTATAATGCTTACTACAATCCGAGTAACAATGAAATTTGTGTGCCGGCTTGTAATATTTTAGTTCCTGGTTTTGAAGGCAGAATGCCGGATGATGCTGTGTTGTATGGTATTATCGGCGGTTCTACTTTTGGTCACGAAATCACCCACGGATTTGACGATCAAGGCAGTCAATACGATGAAAAAGGCAACTTAAACAATTGGTGGACAGCGGAAGATTTGAAAAAATTCAAAGCCAAAACCAAATTAATTGTGGAGCAGTTTAGTCAGTTTGAGGCTTTACCGGGTAAATTTGTAAACGGTGATGCTACACAAGGGGAAAACATAGCCGATTTAGGCGGTGTGGTTATGGGATTTGAAGCCTTTAAGAAAACTCCTCAATACCAAAACAAACAAAAAATCAGTGGTTTGACACCGGAGCAACGTTTCTTCTTGGCTTACGGTTATGCTTGGATGGTCAACATCAAACCGGAAGCTTTGGCCAATCAGTTGTTAACCGATGTACACTCGCCGGCTAAGTTCAGAATCAACGGACCGTTGCAAAACAATCCGGATTTTCATAAAGCCTTCAACATCAAACCGGGTAATAAAATGCGCAGACCGGACAATTTGAAAGTTGAAATTTGGTAATCAAAAAAAATCCCTAATCAAACGATTAGGGATTTTTTTATTTAACTGTATTGGCTTCGAGATACCGGTCGGTGACTTTCTTCCAATTGATAACTTTAAAAAACGATTCGATGTATTTTTTGCGTTTGTATTGGTAATCCAAATAATAGGCATGTTCCCAAACATCCAAACACAAAATAGGAGTGCCTTTAACTAGTTGGTTGGGCATTAGAGGATTGTCTTGATTAGGTGTTGAAGTAACCGATAATTTACCGGCTTTGTCTACAACCAACCAAGCCCAACCGGAACCGAATTGTTTTTCAGCGGCGTCGGCAAATTGGTTTTTAAACACTTCAAAAGAGCCAAAATCACGTGTAATAACTGTGGCTAAGGTATCTTTTTTAGGTTCACCGCCACTTTTGGGTGCCATACCTTCAAAAAATAGTGTGTGGTTGTAATAGCCACCGGCGTTGTTGCGCAAATCGGTATTGCTGATGTCTAATTTTTTCAAAATATCTTCAATGGTTAAGTCAACCATATTCGGATCGGCAGCTACCAATTTGTTTAAATTGTTGGTGTATGTCAAGTAGTGTTTCGAATAATGTACTTCCATGGTCAAAATGTCGATACTCGGCATTAAGGCATTGTATTCATACGGTAATTTGGCTAAGGCAAACTGACCGCTTTCGGCACTAACATCATCGGGATGACCTATGGTTACTTTTTCTTCTGCGGAAGGCAACGGCACTTCAACTACTTCGGTGAGTTTTTTTCTTTGACAAGAAGGCAATAAGAAAGCGAATGAAATACCTAAAACAACAACAAATATCTTTTTCATATTTTACTTATTTTCATTTACAATGGCATGTATGGCTTTGATGTATGCTTCTTTGGCTTCTTCTACAGTTAAATGACTAATTTGCATCCATGCATTGGTTTTAAAAGCATTACGCAAATCAAAAGCAGGAGAATTATTGTATTCAATGGTTCCGAAAGTGGCTTGTTTGTAAAAAGCATACAAACGCAATTGCACATCTTGCGGGAGTGAAGATTGTGTCATTTGAGAAGCTATGGCAACAGCCTCTTGAAATCGAGCTTCTAAGTCTTTTTCCGACATGGTGCTTCTTATTTAGAAACAATTACAGTTTGATTTCCTACCGCTTTTTGTTGTAATTTTACGTCTACCTTAGTTCCCAAAGGCAGATAAATATCGACGCGAGAACCGAATTTGATGAATCCGGCATCGTCACCTTGGGTAACTTCCTGACCTTCTTCGGCATAATTAACAATTCGACGCGCTAAAGCACCGGCAATTTGACGGTACAAGATTTCGCCGAAAGCTTCGGTTTCAATAACTACTGTAGTTCTTTCGTTTTCGCTACTGGCTTTTGGATGCCAAGCTACTAAATATTTTCCGGGATGGTATTTGCTGAATTTGATTTTACCTGAAGCGGCATAACGAGTGACGTGTACGTTGATAGGCGACATGAAAATCGAAACTTGTAAGCGTTTGTCTTTAAAGTATTCTTCTTCAAATACTTCTTCAATCACCAGTAC
>JBIIXM010000294.1:0-2730 GCA_044338435.1 Flavobacterium sp.
TTGATTTTGCCGACCATTCTTTGGTAAAATTCATCAGCCTCAATCAAAGCTTGGTTGACTTGGAATAAGTTGGCAAAATACTCTGTAACACCTTCATACATCCATAAATGTTTCGACATTTTAGGATCGTTATAATCGAAATAGTGAATCTCTTTAGAGTGAATACAAAGTGGTGTTACGATGTGGAAAAACTCGTGAGACACCACGTCTTTAATTTGTTCGCCTAATGCAGCAGCAGGCATCATTTCAGGAAAAACCACTGTGGTAGAAGTATGGTGTTCTAAAGCTCCGAAACCTTTGGCGTCCGCCTTTTGCATATCGGATAAATACAACAATACCGTGTATTTTTTATTGTCGTTGATGGCACCCATGAAAGCTTTTTGAGCGCGCATGGTTTTCTCTAAATCCGGTAAAAGTGATTTGGCCGTATGCACACCATTGGGCGAGTAAACGCTGAATAAAATCTCCATTCCGTCAACTGTAATAGTCACGTAGTCGGGTTTGGCATACATGATAGGATTATCGGTTAAATCGAAATATCGGCTTACATTGAAAGTATCAACCGTATCACTTTTGTTGGAATCCACCAAAGAAGTAGCGCCGAAAAGGGTCGCCGGATGCGTAATATCTACACGGTAAGGAACATCTAACTTTCCTTGAAAATACCCAATAAATCCGTGATTGTTCAACATGAAAACTTTGCCTTCATCGATATTGGTTCCGGCCGGAGAGAAAATTTCGTCTTTACCAAAACCTCTTCCCGTTTCTGTATCATAAGTATCATTTACCCAATACGTAATTTTAGACAAGGTTTTGGCATTAGCAATTTGCCATGAATTGTCATCGGTTTTAGTGACGGTTAATTCTTTTCCGCTTTTATCGAATGCTTTAAAATCGGCTATCAACTTTCCGTAGTTGTCTGCTGAATAAGTTCCGGGTACTGTTTTAGGGATGTGAAAAATCACCTCGGGAGTTGTAATCGTTGGCGGCGTAATAGTAACCATTACTTTGTCGTCTTTCACTTGATTTAAATCGATGGCGACTTTAATAGGCAAAGTAGAAGCCGCTGCCTTTTTTTGAGCAACTACCGTAAAACTGAAAAGGGAAAAGGCTAAAACAGCCGTCAACACTAATTTCTTCATGATGGGAAAATTTATTTTTTGGAATAAGTCACCAAATGTAAACAATAGTTACACTTGATTTTAACATTTTAGGTTTGATTAACTAAAAAGCCTATTAACGCTTGGAAATTTTATTGTGCGTAATCTGTCTTTGAAGGGTACATTTGAATCGGTCAATTCCGGAAACGCGTAATTTGGCATGTTTAGTACTTCTGCCTTGCACACGCTCGCGCCATAGTTTAAAACTGGAGGGTTTCATTTCACGACGCATGATTTCTATGGTTTCCTGTTCGGATATACCAAACTGAAACTTGATGGCTTCAAAGGGCGTTCTGTCTTCCCAAGCCATTTCGATAATTCTGTCTATTTGCTCTATCGTGAAAGTAGCGGATTTCATAGTAACAAAAATCGCCATTAAATAAAAAAACTCTTGTTGAACAAGAGTTAAAGTTTAATCAAATTTATTTTTGATGTAATATTTACTGTCTAAATCGTCGTCAAAATCATCAACAATGGGTTTGGGTTTAGGCTTACTGCCTACAGCTCTCTTCTTCCAAAGCTCGAAATTGTCTTTTGACAAGCGTTTGCGCATCAACTCGGTTACCTCATTTTCGGTTAATCCGAATTCCTCTTTAATCACTTCAAAAGGTTTGCGTTCCTCTTGAGCCATACTGACAACTCTTTCAATCATTTCGCTGTCAAATTCTGCAAGCTTACTTTTTTTCATTACTGTAAAAGCATTATTAGATATAGATTTCAACTGACTAATTGTATTTCAATATTACTAAAAAAATTAATTAGTTGCTATCTGCTGTCTTATTTTTTAAGCATTGTCCTCTGGAGAACGGTATTTTTGAAAAGGAATAGCTAATAAATTTTTCAAGTCATTGTGTTCTTTGGGTTGCATATGAGTATCCACTCCGTACACCAATTGCTCGCGTTCTAAGTAACTGAAAGTACCGAATAGTCTGTCCCAAACCGAAAAAATGTTGCCGTAATTACTGTCTGTATAAGGCAATTTGTAATGATGATGTACTTTATGCATATCGGGAGAAACCAAAACAAAACTCATTATTTTATCCATTCGCTTCGGCAAGGCAATATTGGCATGAGTGAATTGTGTCGCTACTACCGATAAAGTTTGGTACAAAAACACCATCCACATCGGACTACCAACCAACAACACCCCTAAGCTAGTAAATACGAATCGAATGACGCTTTCTCCGGGATGATGACGGTTACCGGTAGTAGTATCAATCCACGTATCGGTATGGTGAATGAGATGGAAACGCCACAAGAACTTGACTTTATGCTCCACCAAATGCGCCAAATAAGCACCGATGAAATCCAACAATAACAAACCCGCTATGGCGTACAACCAAGGATTCATTTCGGGCAACCAATTGAGTAAGCCAAAATTATGATCTACGGTCCATTGCGCGGTACGGATTAAAATAAAAGCCAAACAAAAATTAACTACAATAGTCGTTAGTGTGAAAAAGATATTAATCCCGGCGTGTTGCCATTTGTTATAGCTGAATTTCACAAAAGGCACTGCACTTTCAATCAACCAAAACAAAGCAATGCCTCCGGCCAAGATCAAAGCCCT
>JBIIXM010000295.1:0-2721 GCA_044338435.1 Flavobacterium sp.
TCAGCATAAAAAGATACAAGACCAAATAGCCAAAATTTCCAGTTCCGAAATCGAGCTCAAAAAGCTATCTCTCATTGCCACTAAAACCAAAAACGGCGTAATTATTACCAACGAAAAAGGAGTGATTGAATGGGTTAATGAATCGTTTGTAAAAATCTCAGGCTATTTGTTTGAAGACGTTTACGGTAGACAAACCAGAGAATTGTTCGACAACTTTATAGTGGATTATTCTGAAAAGAAAAAAATCACCAAAGCCCTCAAAAACAAGCACAATATTGAGCTTACCTTACTCAATACCACCAAGGACGGCAAGTTGTATTACAGTCAAATCGAGATTATTCCGGTATATGATGAACTTAAAAGGCACATCAACAACATTTTTGTAATCAAAGATATTACCAACGAAGTCGAGTTTAAAGCCGAAATTTTGCGAATGAATTCCAGATTTGAATTGATTTCCGACAAATCGCAAATTGGTATTTGGGAGTGGAACAAATCGATTAACGATTCTACTTGGAATAACATACTGATCAATCAATACGGTGCTGAAAGAGCTATGATTAAGGAAGGATTTTACTCTTTTTGGTTGAATTCTATACATCC
Source organism: Flavobacterium sp. (assembly GCA_044338435.1). Taxonomy (GTDB): domain Bacteria; phylum Bacteroidota; class Bacteroidia; order Flavobacteriales; family Flavobacteriaceae; genus Flavobacterium. Next base: position 604 of record JBIIXM010000295.1, read on the forward strand.
CGACGACAAAAAGCAAGTGATTGACAATCGCAATAAAGTAATGAACTCGGAAGTTGACAGTATTGTTCAAGATTACAGAATCATTCGTCAAAACGATCAATCGGTTCGCTACCTCCGAACGCTTACCATTGGTGAAAAAGACGCCAAAGGTGAAGTGATTCGTTTAGTAGGAAGTTCAATCGATATCACCGATAAAAAAATAGCCGATGAAAAAGTGGCTTCGCTAAAACAATTTTATGAAAGCATCCTAAATCACTTACCCAATAAAATCGCCGTATTTAACAAGGCTTGTGAGTTGATTTATTTCAATGAAGCCATGTTGGAATGTAATCCGTTTTGGCAGGATAATCTCTTTAAGTCGGTTTACGATGTTTATCTGGATGACATTAACAACCAGTCAGCAGTCAACAAACTTATTTTCCACATACAAAATGCCATCAAAGAAAAAGCGGCAGTTAAGTATGAAGATTTGGTGGTTAAAAACGGAAAGGAAAAGGAATTGTTAAATACCGTTTTGCCTTTTTTTAATGAAGATAAATTAGAGTACATCATTTTATCGGGTGTTGATATCAGTGAGCTGAATAAAATTCAAAAAGACTTGCTCAAAAACAATATTGAGCTGCAAAAGGTAAATTCCGAACTCGACAATTTTGTCTATCGGGTTTCACATGATTTGCGCTCGCCCTTACTTTCTATTAAAGGATTGATTTCGTTAATCGATTATGACGATGTAAATCCGGATTTACAGGAATACATCAAATTAATGGACAGTAGCGCCAGTCGTATGGATTCTTCTATCCAAGATATTTTAGAGTATTCCCGAAATTCCAGACTAGAGGTTAAATTAGAAGAGGTAAACCTCAAGGAAATGGTGTATGAAATATTTAACGATATCAAGTACTCGGGCAATTCTAATATCGATTTAATCTACGAAAGCAACACCGAAGACAACATAATAACTGATAAATTCAGAATCAGTGTTTTACTCAAAAATTTAATTGGTAACTCTGTAAAATATAAAAGCCATAAGGAAGGGTCATTTGTAAAATTCAAATTATCCCAAAAAAATAGAATGTTAACCATTAGTATCTCCGACAACGGTCAAGGGATAGACAAGGAAAGCTTACCCAAGGTTTTCGACATGTTCTATCGCGGTTGCAGTAACAGTGTTGGATCCGGTTTGGGACTCTACATCTGCAAAGAAATCACCGAAAAGCTAAACGGAAAAATAACATTAAAATCTAAAAAAGGAATAGGAACCCAAGTCGAAATTAAACTACCCATAAATGCCCTGTAACATGAAATACATACTTATTGATGATGATCCCATTATTAATTTGGTACATAAAAAAGTAATTATAAAAAATGATTTAGAAGCCGAAGTAACCGATTTTATCTCAGGGAAAAAGGCTTTGGATTATCTTAAAAATAACAATGATACCGAAAAAAATATCATTTTATTGGATATCAACATGCCCGAAATGAATGGTTTTGAATTTTTAGACGCGCTCTTAAAACACAAAAACATTAATTGTGACCAATTCGTTATTTTTATTTTAACATCATCGTTGAACATTAAAGACAAAGAGCGCGCCAATAAGTACCCAATTCTAAAAGGGTATTTAGAGAAACCTCTTAATATTGCCAATCTGCAGAAGTTGATTTTTTAGGTGGTTGTCATAACCAAACTTACTTAAAGTGGCTGTAATAACGTTTACGGTATATTTTAATAGTTTTTTTCTATTGATATAAATATTTTCATAGGTGATTTCTTTGTAATTTAGCCCAAAGAGTTTATACTAAAACCAATTTATAATATGGAAAACAACAGTAACAGCGGCGGAAAGTGTCCTTTCTCCGGCGCTCAAGTAAAACAAGGAACCGATGTTCCTAACAACAGCTTTTGGTGGCCTAATGCCCTCAACTTAGACATCTTACACCAGCATGACACCAAAACCAATCCCTTAGGAGAAGATTTTAATTATGCGGAAGAATTCAAAAAATTGGATTTTGAAGCGTTAAAAACCGATTTGAAAAAACTAATGACGGAAAGCCAAGATTGGTGGCCTGCCGATTGGGGTCACTATGGCGGATTAATGATTCGTATGGCTTGGCACA
>JBIIXM010000296.1:0-2720 GCA_044338435.1 Flavobacterium sp.
AGTTCCAAAAGATAAAAAATTCTTTCCTCTTTTTGAACAAGCCACCTCAAATTTAGTGATTTTAGCGGAAACCCTTCATGAAGCTGTCAATGCCCCAAAATCGGAGCGTGAGGATTATTTCAGAAAGATTGAGGAATTAGAAGCCACCATTGAAGAGATTACCCATAAAACACATTTGGAATTAAGCAGAAATTTCATCACTCCTTTTGATAGAGAAGACATTCACGCTTTGGTAAAAGCCATTGATAACGTAGCTGATTACATGCACGGTGCTGCCAGTAGAATGCGTTTGTACCAAGTAGAAAAGATTACAAAGTCCATTCGTAAATTAACAGAAATTAATTTAGAAGCTTGTCAGTTAATCAATGCCGGTGTAAAGCAATTGAAAGACATGAAAGACCACAAGGCTATCAAAGAAACTTGTAAAAAAATCAACAAATTAGAGAGCAAAGCGGATTCGGTTTTTGATAAAGCGGTTGCCGACATTTTCGAAAATGAAACCGATGTTAAAAACATTATCAAGTATAAAGAAGTACTTTCTGCTTTAGAATCTGCTTCAGATAAATGTAAAAGTGTTTCCAACGTAATGGAACAAATTTCAGTAAAACATTCATAAACAGTTTAATATAAATCAACTTTTATGGATTTTACTTTATTGTTAATCATCATATTCTTAGCGCTGGTATTTGACTATATCAATGGTTTTCACGATGCCGCCAACTCCATAGCCACCATAGTAGCGACTAAGGTATTGACACCTTTTCAAGCAGTATTGTGGGCAGCGCTTTTTAACTTCATGGCCTATTGGGTTTTTGGTTTCGGTGTTGCTGATACCGTTGCTAAAACCGCACACACCAGTAGTATTGACTTAACGGTTATTTTGGCCGGGGTTATTGCAGCGATTATTTGGAATTTAATTACTTGGTGGAAAGGTATTCCTTCTTCATCTTCCCATACCTTAATCGGAGGTTTTGCCGGCGCAGCCATTGCACACGGTTTTCGCGATGTTACAGATCCCGAACATGCCGGATTTAAAATTGTAAACTGGTTAAAAGAAGCCAAAGAAGGCGAATTATTACCATCGGGTGTTTTTATTGTCATCTTATTTATTGTATTCGCACCATTGTTGGGAATGATAATCTCTTATTTCATATCACTTTGGTTGATGTACTCTTCAAAGAAAAATGTTTGGCCTAAAGTATTAACCGTAGTGTTGATGTTGTTGGTTGGATGGTTTTTATACTCCGTTATGGTGCCATACGAAGACATCAAAAAACCAAGATTTGAAAGTGAATTTTGGAGTGTCGTTACAGAGCCTCATAATATAAAATGGTTCTTAGTTGCTTTTATTTTCTATAGTTTGGCCATATTCAATTTATTATTCAGCAGTTTCTCTACTGCAAAAGCTGAACGAGTATTGAAAAAAATGCAATTACTGTCTTCCGCAGCCTTTAGTTTGGGGCACGGTGGAAATGACTCCCAAAAAGTAATGGGAATTATTGCCGCGGCTGTAGCGGTTTATATCAAATCCAATCCTAACATCGATTTATCAGCGGGTTGGTTAGATTTGAATGTAGTCTTGCCTTCCGAAAAAGACGGTGTTAAAATAGACGGTGTTATGCCGGGATGGATTCCGCTTACCTGTTACACCGTAATTGCATTAGGAACCTTGAGTGGCGGTTGGAAAATTGTAAAAACTATGGGTTCCAAAATTACCAAAGTAACTGCTTTTGAAGGCGTAGTAGCCGAATCAGCCGGAGCGTTAACCTTGTTTTCTACAGAGCACTTTAAAATTCCGGTTTCAACCACACATACCATTACAGGTTCTATTATTGGGGTAGGCGTAACCAAAAGGGTTTCAGCAGTTCGCTGGGGTGTTACGGTTAAATTATTGTGGGCTTGGATTTTAACCATTCCAGTTTCAGCAGTTTTAGCCGCCTTAGTATATTATTTATTGAAAATATTTATCTAAAAAAAATAATTTTAAAAGAGCCGACTGTTAAGGTTGGCTTTTTTTATAACTACTTTCTAATCGTTAAGAAAAGGTTTTTTTAACATCAAAAAATCATTAACAACACAACACACAACTACAATGAAAAAACTATTACTAATAGGTGCTTTACTGGCATCAATTTCAATATCCGCACAAATTACAATTGAGCAAACCAAACACGATAACGATGTTAAGTTGTCAGCCTTGCCCTATTATAGTTTTGGTAAGGGAATTGGTATGACTTCTCCTGATAGTATCTTCCAACTCAATATCCGCTTTCGCATGCAAAACAGAGCAACCTATTTGGATGAAGATGGTGAAGCAGGCGCTTATGATGGTCAAGTGCGTCGTTTGCGATTGCGTTTCGATGGTTATGTTGGGAATCCGAAATTTCTGTATGCTATCCAACTTTCTTTTGCACCGGGTGATGTAGGTGAAGTAAAAGATGGGGAAAATATCAATATTATTCGTGATGCGGTAGTGTTTTACAGACCAAATAAAAATTGGAATATTAGTTTCGGACAAACCAAATTGCCCGGTAACCGTCAACGCGTTAACTCGTCTGGAGGTTTGCAGTTAACCGACAGAACCATTAATAATGCTAAATTTACTATTGATCGTGACTTTGGGTTTCAAGTGCACAATATGAATGAGTTTAAAGACAAATTCTCTTATAACTTCAAAGCGGCATTATCGGGTGGAGAAGGCCGAAATCAAACCGGTAAAG
>JBIIXM010000297.1:0-2719 GCA_044338435.1 Flavobacterium sp.
TGATAAATTCATGAATACTACTTTGGATTTAACTTACGGAAGTCGCACCAATACCCTGAACTGGAACGCCGATTTGGGTTACCAAAACCAAATTTACAATTGGTACGGTTTTTATCCCGGAACCATTACACCGGAGACTTTGGCTACTATAGATGAGCAGCAAACGTACCATACTTTGTATGTTGGCGGCAGATTAGGATTGAACAATATCTTGAAAGAAAGTTCGGTTAAGTTTACCCGTTTTTGGGATGCTTTTGGTTCGGCTGAAAATCGTTTTGTGGCCAAGCCATCACTAGAGTTTGATATTGTTGAGCAAAAAATCAAAGCCGATTTTGTATTGGATTACATCAGCGGTTCTTTCGATAAAAATATGGTTGGGAATGCCGGTTTAAAATACGGTTTTACTAATGTAGGTTTTCAACCGAGCATCAAAATTCGGAAAGATGATTTAACGGTGAATGCCGGAGTAGGATTCTTTTACAGTGCCGCTCAGGAACAAGGCGAGAGCAAGTTTTTTATCTATCCGCAAGTGACCGGATCGTATAGAGTGGTGGGTGATTTGATGATTTTTTATGCCGGACTCGAAGGCGGATTAAAGCAAAACTCTTATCGCGATTTTGTACAAGAGAATTTCTTTGTATCTCCAACATTGGTAGTAGCACCAACCGATCAGAAATATGATATTTATGTAGGGTTGAAAGGGAAGTTAGCCAACAGTGTAAGCTACAACATTCGCGGTTCTTATGTAAACGAAGACAATCGCGCCTTATTCAAAAGCAACGGCTACGAAGAATTAGTTGGTTTTGAAGGTTATCAATACGGCAATTCCTTTAATGTGGTGTATGACAAACTTAAAACCGTAAGTTTCTTTGGTGAGTTGAAAGCCGATTTCTCTAAAAATGTGGCTTTCGGCATCAACGGAACTTTCAGCAGCTATTCGACCGATGTTGAAAACGAAGCTTGGAATTTACCGGCTTTAAAATTAGGTGCCAGTTTAGACGTGAACATTACTCAAAAATGGTACGCCGGAACTAATGTGTTCTTTGTAGGTGAGAGAAAAGATTTTGCCCATTTTGCTTCTTTAACGCAACCAACTTTTGATACCGAAGTTACCTTAGACAGCTATTTTGATTTGAATGCTCATGTAGGTTACAAACACAGCGAGCGTTTGACCTTTTTCTTAAAAGGCAATAACTTGGCCAACCAAGATTATCAGCGTTGGTTGAACTATCCGGTACAAGGATTACAAGTGTTAGGTGGCGCGAATTATAAATTTGATTTTTAAATAAGACTTCTTAGATTTTTAGACTTCTTAGAAAGTAAGAATTATAAATCTAAGAAGTCTATGTTAGTCTAAAGATCAAATTATCTATAGTGAAACAACTAATCCTCGAATACTACAAACAACTAGTTCAAGACCGCATTGATGTTTTCCAAGACATGATTTCCGGGTTGACTGATGACGCACAAAACGATGCCAAAGGTTCCGCAGGCGACAAACACGAAACGGCTTTGTCGATGATGCATTTGGAACAGGAAAAACTCAACCATAAGTTGCAAGAAGTCTTAGCTCAAAAAGCCGTATTGGATAAAATTGATGCCTTGGTTGTACATCAAAAAGTGGCTTTAGGCAGTTTGGTCCAAACCAATGGCTTGTGGTTGTTTGTTAGTACCGCTTTGCCTAAAATAATGGTAGACAATCAAACGGTTTTTGCGATTTCTCCACAGTCGCCTTTAGGTACAGCTTTGATGGGGAATGGTGTAGGCTTTACTGCGGAAATTAATGGGAAAAAATATGTTGTTGAGGCTTTAGTTTGAGAGTTATTTTTTTTAGGTTTTCATTTTTTTAAAACTTCTTTGGAATTTATTCAATTGATGTAATGTAATAATTATCATTAATCCTTGTACAGGCATCATCAATCTTGAGCAATTCACAGGTCCGGTTAGAAAAATATACAATGTTAATATTAATATTGGGTAAAACCGGAAGGAAAATAGGTGGTATTTATTTTGATAAACAAAGGTGCAGAAGCAGAAAAATTTAAGCAACTGCATGATGAAAATCGGAATAAGAATTACAATTATCCATAAGTTCTGTTGGTTTATAAAAGAAGCCATTGTTTTATTATTGTTTAGAATTTCAATAAAGCCTTGCTTTCCGTCTTCTTTTTTAAAGAAAGTCATTACGTCAAATCTTCCCGGATCAATCATTCCTCTTATACTGGTGAAAAAATGATATACTGAATAACCCCATAAATTTGATTTGATTTCTTCAGTTGCAGTTTCTTTGTAGTAACGGTTTCTGGCCGCATAAGTTGGGATTTGTTTCCCTTTTTCATACACCGAGTTTCTCCATTTATCGGCAATTTCTTGGCTTTCAGTAAACGATTTGTAGTAATACAAGTTATAGTCAATTAAATTAATGTTTTCTATTGAGGAGAAATGAGTATAGCCTGTTTTGTATTCGTTGATTTTAAGGTAACTGAAAAGAAATATGACTGGGAAAAACAAATAAAGACTAAAGATTTTTTTCCGGTAAAGGAATATTGCAAAGTATATGAAATTGAAATAGATGATTGGAAAAAACACCGGTTTGGTTAGCGCTAGCAGTATAGTGAGAATTTGTATTAGGAGAAATCGCTTCTTTGTAAATTCATACAAGAAAGTATAGGTCATCACCAAAACTAAAGTCATTACCAGCCATTCAGACATTATGAGC
>JBIIXM010000298.1:0-2702 GCA_044338435.1 Flavobacterium sp.
GAGTTGTACAACAAATAATAATTGACATTCGTCTAAATTATGGCAATATTTAATTTTCAGAAGCCCGATAAAGTTATCATGATCGATTCTACCGATTTTGAAGGTAAATTTGAATTCAGACCTTTAGAACCGGGATACGGATTGACCGTAGGTAATGCCCTTAGAAGAGTTTTACTTTCTGCTTTAGAGGGATATGCCATCACTTCGGTTCGTATCGAAGGCGTTGAGCATGAGTTCTCTACTATTTCAGGAGTGGTAGAAGATGTAACCGAAATTATCCTAAACCTTAAACAAGTACGTTTCAAACGTCAAATTGAAGAGGTTGATAACGAAACGGTTTCTATCTCCATCTCCGGAAAGGACCAAATTACAGCAGGTGACTTCCAAAAGTTCATCTCTGGATTCCAAGTGTTAAACCCGGAATTGGTAATTTGTAATCTTGACAGCAAAGTAAATCTTAACATGGAACTTACTATCGAGAAAGGTCGTGGTTATGTTCCTGCTGAGGAGAACAAAAAACAAAACGCAGCTATTGGTACTATTTTCATTGATTCTATCTTTACTCCGGTAAAAAATGTGAAATACGCGATCGAAAACTTCCGTGTGGAGCAAAAAACAGATTACGAAAAATTGGTTTTTGAAATCAAAACTGATGGTTCAATCAATCCGAAAGATGCCCTAACAGAAGCTGCTAAAGTTTTAATTCACCACTTTATGTTGTTCTCCGATGAGAGAATCACATTGGAAGCTGATGAAATTGCTCAAACAGAATCTTACGACGAAGAATCATTACACATGAGACAACTATTGAAAACCAAGTTGGTTGATATGGACTTGTCAGTAAGAGCCTTGAACTGTTTGAAAGCAGCCGAAGTTGACACCTTGGGAGATCTTGTATCTTTCAATAAAAACGACTTAATGAAGTTCCGTAATTTTGGTAAAAAATCATTAACTGAGTTAGATGAGTTGGTAGCCAACAAAAATTTGACTTTCGGAATGGACTTAAGCAAATATAAACTAGATAAAGAATAAATTACTTCATATTTTGCTCTCCAAAGCGGATCGTAGCAAGATGAAGGTTAAAAAAAGTACGTCATGAGACACGGAAAAAAAGTAAATCACTTAAGCAGACAAACCGGACACAGAAAGTCTATGTTGGCTAATATGGCTTGTTCTCTTATCGAGCACAAACGCATCATTACCACTGTTGCTAAAGCCAAAGCGCTAAAACAATTTGTTGAGCCACTAGTAACCAAATCAAAAGAAGATACTACGCACAACAGACGTATCGTTTTCGCTTACATCAGAAACAAATATGCAGTAACTGAATTGTTCAGAGAAGTAGCTGCTAAAGTTGGTGACCGTCCGGGAGGATACACTCGTATCATCAAGTTAGGTAACCGTTTGGGAGATAACGCGGATATGGCTATGATCGAGTTGGTAGACTTCAACGAACTATACAACGGAGGTAAAAAAGAGGAGAAAAAAGGTAGAACACGTCGTGCTAAAAAATCGACTTCAACTGAGAAAGCTCCTGTAGCTGCTGCACCTAAAGCAGAAGTTCCTGCACCGGTTGTAGAAGATGTAGTGGAGGAAACTCCGGCTGCAGAAGTAGTAGAAACTCCGGTTGTTGAGGAAACTCCTGCAGTAGCAGAGATAGAAGAAACTCCGGCAGACGAAACTCCTGAAGCTCCGGCAGACGAAGAATCTAAAGAAGAGCAAGCCTAATGGTTGCCCACTCTTAAATATAAAGGATAAACAGTTTTGTTTATCCTTTTTTTTTGCGCTGTTCTTACTATTGCGGAGGTTTAGAAGCGAATGGCTCGGGATTTACCGGCATACCATTTTCCCGCTTTTCCCGCTACGCGGTAGCTGCTTCAATCGGGGCTAAAAGGAATCTAAAGGAATGTTTATAAACTTTAATAATTCCATTTTAATATGAGTGTTCAATAAATTAATTTTGTCATTCAATGAGCAAAAAATAAACCAACAACATACAACATACAACAACACAACAAATGAAGTACACTACAAGACCACAAGCCTTACTACTACTAGCCGACGGTACTATTTTTTACGGTAAATCCATCGGTATTTCCGGGAAAACCTTCGGAGAAGTTTGTTTCAACACCGGAATGACCGGTTACCAGGAAATCTTCACTGATCCGTCTTATTTCGGGCAAATCATGGTCGCCACCAATCCGCACATCGGAAACTACGGTGTCAATGCCAACGAAGTCGAAGCCGATAAAATCATGATTTCAGGATTGGTTTGTAAAAATTTCAGTTTTACCCACTCGCGCCCCGATTCGGAAAGCAACTTATACGACTATTTCGAAAAGGAAAATCTTATCTGTATTTCCGATGTTGATACCCGCGCGTTGGTAAGCTACATCCGAGACAATGGCGCTCAAAACGCCGTAATCTGTACTGATGGTACTCCGGTAGAAGAATTAAAAACCCTTTTAGCCAAAGTACCTGATATGAAAGGTTTAGAATTGGCCTCGACCGTTTCCGTAACCGAACCGTATTTTTTCGGAGCAGAAAATGCCACCTATAAAATTGCCGCTCTCGACTTAGGCATCAAAAGAAACATCTTGCGCAACTTAGCCAAACGCGATTGCTACATTAAAGTATTTCCGTACAACACGCCGTTTGAAGATTTAAAAGCCTTTAATCCAGATGGTTATTTCTTGTCTAAC
>JBIIXM010000299.1:0-2696 GCA_044338435.1 Flavobacterium sp.
AGAAAAAAACCGCTTTTTCTTCCTGCATAAAAACACCGTCATCTTTAAAATCCTGGTACTTGTGGGCAACACCTTTAAAGCGTTTGTCTAAAGTAATTTTTTGCGAATACATGTAGGCGGGATGAATCACGTGCAAGAACGAATACGGGTTAAAACTCAACCAAGCGGCAAGCTCGGCTGAACTATAATCGTCGTAATTGCGGCAAGTCACCAACGCTACTTTATCCGGAGTAGGACGAACGGCTATGAAAGGGATTATTTTGCTCATTTATTATTGAGTTAAAAGGGATAAGTAAAAAGGGATAAGTTTAACCTTTTCCCTTATCCCTTATGGCTTTTTACTTTATGCAAACTGCTTAGAAACTTTCTCTGCTTTTTTAGATTCCGAATAATCGTAGAAACCTTCTCCTGATTTCACACCGAGTTTTCCGGCCATCACCATGTTCACTAACAATGGGCAAGGTGCATATTTCGGATTTTTGAAACCGTCGTACATTACATTTAAAATAGACAAACACACGTCTAAGCCAATAAAATCAGCCAATTGTAATGGTCCCATCGGATGCGCCATTCCCAGTTTCATTACAGTATCAATTTCGCTTACGCCGGCCACACCATTGTATAAGGTTTCGATACTTTCGTTGATCATCGGCATTAGGATTCGGTTGGCTACAAAGCCGGGATAATCGTTTACTTCAGTAGGTGTTTTGCCTAATTTAACCGATAAATCCATGATGATTTTAGTCACTTCATCCGAAGTATTGTAACCGCGTATGATTTCTACCAATTTCATGATCGGCACCGGATTCATAAAGTGCATACCAATAACTCTTTCCGGATGAACGACTTGCGCCGCGATTTGAGTGATGGAAATCGAAGAAGTGTTGGTGGCTAAAATCACATTGTGGTCGCAAACCTCACTTAATTGTTTGAAGATGTTCAATTTCAAACCTACGTTTTCCGTTGCTGCTTCAACTACCAAGTCACAACCCACCACACCGTCTTTAATATCGGTATAAGTAATAATGTTGCTTATTGTTTTGTGTTTGTCGTCTTCGGTAATGGTTCCTTTGGTTACCATTCGGTCAAGGTTAGCAGCAATCGTTGCCATACCTTTTTCCAATGATTTTTCAGAGATGTCAATTAATTTTACGGTAAATCCGCTTTGTGCAAACGTGTGGGCAATTCCGTTACCCATAGTTCCGGCACCAATTACTGCTATTGTATTCATTATCTTTGTTTGGTTTGTTTGTAGTTTAAGGTTTCAAGTTCTTAACGTAAACTTGAAAAAAATTATTTTTCGTTCATCGAATCAATAATCATATACGCCACGCGCAAGGCTTCCGTGCCGTCTTCCAAAGTCACCACCGGTGTAGTGTTGTTATTGATGGCATCGGCAAAAGTTTCCAACTCGTCCAAAATAGCATTGTTAGGCGATACATCGGGATTATTGAAATAAATTTGTTTGCGTTCGCCTTCGGCATTTTGCAGTATCATATCGAAATCGTCCGGTACTTCAGGTGCGTCTTTCATTTTAACAACTTCACAAATCTTGTCCAAATAATCTACGGAGATGTACGCGTCTTTTTGGAAGAAGCGAGATTTACGCATGTTCTTCATGGAAATGCGACTCGAAGTAATATTGGCCACACAACCGTTTTCAAATTCGATACGAGCATTGGCAATATCGGGTGATTGGCTCAACACCGAAACACCGCTGGCGTGTACCGATTTCACTTTCGATTTCACGACGCTTAAAATAGCATCGATATCGTGTATCATTAAATCTAATACGACCGGAACGTCTGTCCCACGCGGATTGAATTCGGCCAAACGATGCGTTTCAATAAACATCGGATTGTCGATTTGGTTTTTTACAGCAATAAAAGCGGGATTGAATCGTTCTACATGACCCACTTGACCTTTGACATCGTATTCCTTGGCTAGCGCGATGATTTCCTCGGCTTCTTCCACAGTAGTGGCGATTGGCTTTTCGATAAAAACATGTTTCCCGGATTTGATCGCCACTTTAGCACATTTGTAATGCGAAAGCGTTGGAGTAACGATGTCTATAACATCTACCGCGTGGATTAATTTGGCTATGGTGTCGAATCGCTTGTAACCAAACTCGGCTGCAATTTTTTCGGCATATTCAGGGTTTTCATCATAAAAACCCACCAATTCATATTTTTCAGATTGTTGTAGTAATCGCAAGTGTATTTTTCCAAGGTGACCGGCACCTAAAACGCCAACTTTTAGCATAAAAATAAATTTTATCAAAAGTAGCATTTTAGTTTAAAGTTTAAAAGTTTAAGTCCTGAAACTTCGGTATAAAAGTTTATCGGGATTTAGAATTTGCGTATTGCAATATTAACCGCTATTTTTACCCCATAATTTGCTACCCCAATTGAAAGATACCGCTAAACATCAAGGATTACGAAACCAACTGGCCAAGTTGCTGGAAGAAAAGGGCATAACCGATAAAAGTGTATTGGATGCCATTAAACGCATTCCAAGACATTTGTTTTTGGATTCCGGTTTTGAAGATTTTGCGTATCAGGACAAAGCTTTTCCCATTGCGGCCGGGCAAACCATTTCCCAACCTTTTACGGTTGCTTTTCAAACCCAATTGTTGCAAGTCAAGAAAGACGATAAAATTTTGGAAATCGGAACCGGTTCGGGATATCAAACTGCGG
>JBIIXM010000300.1:0-2693 GCA_044338435.1 Flavobacterium sp.
GTGTGCCTCATAATGGTGATTACAGCGTGACTATGCAGGATGCCTTGGCTGGTGAGCGATTCAATTTAGTTGGTAATCCTTATCCATCTCCAATTGATGCTTTGGCTTTTATTGAAAATGCCAACAACAGTGGCAGTATCACAGGGACTTTGTATTTCTGGAGAAAAACTAATGGAAGTGCAAATCCAAGTTACTGTACTTGGTCTGGCGGGGGTTTTGTTTCCAATGATGATTTGCAAACATTTGATCCAAATGATGTTATTCAAACCGGTCAGGCCTTCTTTGTTGAAGCTACCGGAACTAACGACCAATTGTTGTTTACTAATGAAATGCGTGTAGGTAATAATGCTAATCAATTTTTCCGTAACACGCAAACAACAACAACTGTTGAACGCAATCGTGTTTGGTTAAATGCTTATAATGGTACCGGAGCGTTTTCTCAAACTATGATTGGATATATGACTAATGCCTCTAACGGATTGGATACTCAAATAGACGGGAAATACATTAACGATGGAGAGATTGCTTTATCTTCCTTATTGGATGCAACACCGATGGCCATTCAAGGGCGTGCTTTGCCATTTGATGCTGCTGATGTGGTGCCAATGCGATTTAAAGCAACTACTGCCGGAACTTATACTATTGCTATCGACCATACTGATGGGATGTTTGTCAACGATCAAACTGTATTTTTGCGCGATAATGTTTCGGGTGTCACCCACAATCTAAATGATGGGGCTTACACTTTTGCTGCTGAAGCGGGTACTTTTGATAGTCGTTTTGAAATAGTATATCAAGCTACTTTAGGAACTGATACGCCTACTTTAACCCAAAATCAAGTGGTAGTTTACGCTACGGATGCTTCCAGTATTACTGTTACTACCGGTACTATAGTGATGAACAGTATTAAAGTGTTTGATATTAGAGGCCGTTTGTTAGCGGAAAGTAATGCTATCAATGCTTCACAAGCCACTTTGGCTTTGCCGGCTACCAATCAAGTAGTGTTGTTGCAAATTACGGCTGTTACCGGAGAAACTATTACTAAGAAGTTCGTTAAATAAATTTCGAGTACTTACTTAATTAAAAAAACCTGTCTGTAAAGGCAGGTTTTTTTATAGGCTTTACTTTACTGCTTTGGTCAAGGTGAATCAATTTAAACTGCCTAAAGGATAGCTTTAAATCTTTTAGTTAAAAATTCGTTGTTAAATTTTATTATATTGTAATATATATATTATAAAAAATACCAGATAATGTAAATAAACGGTAAAAAATGCATTTTGTCGATAAAAAATTTGGTTGCTAATTGTTTTTTATCCTATTTTTGGTTGTTGTTTTATAATAGGCAAGTCAGAATCAGTTATTAAGTGGTTAAATACTCACAAAAATTGAACTTTATCGATTTTATTGAACTGCTATCGATTTTATTTGATTCTAACTTCTTGTTTAAGACATCTTTGTCGAAAAAACAAATTAATATTATTAACCTACAAAGTATTATGAGAAATTTTTTAAAAATGTCCAAATCTACAAACCTTTGGAATCGGTTGTTTCTACTGCTGATTTTTACTCTTGTTAGTAATGTTGCGGAGGCGCAGGTTACTACACTTCAAAACTGGACTAACGTTTATGAAGGGACCAGTACTAGTGCGCAAACTTCAACATTTAACATTTCGGCCGGAAGTGGTTCCAATAGATTGTTGGTTGTAGCAGTGGCTTCAACCTTGCAAGCTAATGGTACAAATACGGTGACTCTATCCTACGGAGGAAGATCGCTCACCTTAGCTCAAGGAGACTTGACTTCCAGTAGTCGTCAGCACACTGCGATTTACTATCTTAATGAGTCTAATATTGATGCTGCCTCCAATTCAACGCTGTCTGCTAGAGTGCAAGTTACAGGAAGTACTGTAGTTGAAACAAAAGTTTGGGCAGCCGTTTTTGATTATGTTGACCAAGCCTCACCAATTACTGACTCCAAAAATTTAAACAGTACTTCCGGAACTTCGACTTTTACTTTCGGATCAAATTTGACCATAAATTCCGGTGACCAAGCTATATTGATTGCAAACTCTTGCAGGCTTGGTGGAACAGGAACAAGATCATTTGATACGTACACTAATTTTGACTTAATAGACCAGGCTACTTCTAGCTACAATACCTCAGGTAGTTCTAATGATATTGGTGCCAGAGTGGGAATTTTTAATTATGCTACAGTGCCAACCACAAATACCACTACGAATGGGTCAATTGCACTAAGCGGTTCGTCTTTTCCATCTATGACAGGAGTTAGTATTAATGGCTGTACACAAGCTACTGCAAATGCAGGAGCTGTTTTGGCTGCTATTTGTCAGGGAGGCACTTCAGCAGCCTTAGGAGGTACTGTCGGAGGTTCTGCCACAGGCGGTACTTGGTCTTCAAGTGTTTCCGGTGGAACTTTTACCCCAAATGCAACTAATTTAAATGCAACTTGGACTCCACCGGCAAATTATTCCGGAACGGCTACGCTAACGCTGTCTTCGACGGGAGGTTCTTGTGGAGCGGCAACAGCTTCTAAAACCCTGATTGTTAATCCTAGCCCCAATTCAGTAACAGCGTCAGCTACTGAAAATTCAATTTGTAGTGGTAATTCAACCTCATTGTCAACTACTTTTTCTTATGCGCCTTCCAGTGCTTCTAATTCTGTTTCTCTTTCAACA
>JBIIXM010000301.1:0-2691 GCA_044338435.1 Flavobacterium sp.
CTAGGATTGGTGATAGTAGCTTTAGGAATTCCGGTGTATTACTTGTTTATGCATAAAAAGGCATAAAAAAAAGAGTCTCAATTTTGAGACTCTTTTTTTGTTATTTCGTTGGAATGGCTTCAAACAATTCAATTTCAAAAATGATATTGGAGTTTGGCGGAATTACGTTTCCGGCGCCTCTTTCACCGTAGCCCAATTTGGATGGGATGTAAATCAAATATTTGTCTCCGAAATTCATCAAGTTCAATCCTTCTAAGAATCCGGGAATCAAACCGTCTTTTCTGCCGTATTGGAAAGGGAATGGTTGGTAGCCGTTTTGTTTGGCTCTGTTCTCGTCGAATTTACCAAACTCTTTACTAACGGTTTCATAACTGCTGTCGAACAAAGTTCCGTCTTCTAAATAACCAGCGTAGTGAATATAAACCGTTGCGCCTTCAGCCGGTTTTTTACCGTTGCCTGTTTGTAAAACTTTGTATTTTAAACCCGAAGCGGTTTCGGTAGCCGATAGTTTAGTTTCAGCTAAAGCAGCGCCTTTGGCTTTCATTACCGGTGCGTAAGTGGCGTTGTATTGTTCTTTTTTCTGCTTTTCTAACTCTTCTTGCTTTCTTTTGTTTTCGGCAGCAATGGCAACTTCTTTAGCTTCATCGGCTGATTTGTTGGCCATGTAATCTGCAAAAACTTTCTGCGCATTGAATTTTTGAGCTTCAGCACCTTTGCGGATGATGCTTATTTTTTTCATTACGTCGTTTTGCTTGATTTTATTTAACACATCCATGCCCTTGGTCACATAGCCAAAAATGGTGTGTTTTTGATTCAACCAAGTGGTTGGTGCAACGGTAATGAAAAACTGTGAACCGTTGGTTTTCGGACCTGAATTCGCCATAGCCAAAATTCCGGCTTTATCAAAACCGGCATCAGTGAATTCATCTTTAAAAGCATAGCCCGGGCCACCTGAACCATTACCGGCAGGATCTCCCCCCTGAATCATAAAATCTTGTTGGTCACCATTCCCTAATGTGATAACTCTGTGGAATTTTAATCCGTCATAAAAGGGTTTGCCTTTTAACTTTTCATCCGTAACCGAAGCATTGGTGCCTTCAGCCAGTGAAATGAAATTGGCTACTGTGATTGGCGTTTTTTTGTATTCTAACTGAAGGACGATTTTTCCTTTATCAGTATCGATTTCAGCAAATATACCTTCGTTGCTGGTATTAGCAGGAGTGGTAGCAACAGTCTTTTTTACGGCTACCGGAGCTTTTCCTTTAGGTGCTGCGGTTTTTTTAACTTGTGCGAAGCCGTTGGTCAATCCGGCGACAAGCAAACACAGCATGGTGATTTTCATTTTCATTGTTAATGTGGTTTATTTATTTAATAGTTCTACTTCAAAAATCAGATTGGCGTTTGGTGGTACAACATCTCCGGCGCCTTGTTCTCCGTAACCCAAATTACTCGGAATGAAAAACACTGCTTTTTCGCCAAATTTTAATTTGTTTACGCCTTCTACAAATCCGGGAATGAGTTTGTTAGAACCCATTTGGTAAGGCAAACTCGAATAACCGTTTTGCATGGATCTTTGCTCATCAAACATACCAAATTGTTTAGCTATTTCCGGATCGCTGGTGTCAAAAAGTGTACCGTCTTCTAAAAATCCAGAGTAATTCATATAAATCATAGCACCATCTTTGGGTTTGTTACCGTTAGTGGCTTTTAAGATTTTAAACTTGAATCCACTGTTTGTTTTCGTAGCACTTTCTTTCAATTGGTTGAAATACATTGCCTTTTGCTCTTTTACGACCTTGTATTTTTGGTCGTAAATGCGTTTGTTTTCCGCATCAATTAAGGCTTGTTTCTTTTGATTTTCTACTTCTTTTTTGAAGTAATCATTGAACACTTTTACTGCGTCAAATTTTTTCACGTCTTCGCCTTTTCGGATGATGGTAACGCTGTTCATCATATCGCCTTGAACTATGGCATTAACTACATCTTGGCCTTCTACAACCTGACCAAAAACGGAATGTTTGCCATCCAACCAAGGGGTTTCCATATGGGTAATGAAAAACTGACTACTGTTAGTATTCGGACCCGAATTGGCCATAGACAACACGCCTGGTTTATCGTGTTTTAAATCGGTGAACTCATCTTTGCATTTATAACCAGCATCTCCTGATCCCGTTCCGATTGGGTCGCCGGTTTGTATCATAAAGTTGGAAATAACACGGTGAAACAATAAGCCGTCAAAAAAAGGTTTTCCTTTTAAATCGGGTGTTACGAAATTGTTTTTGCCTTCGGCCAGTGTCACGAAGTTGGCTACCGTAATCGGCGCTTTTTTATAGTTGAGTTCAACTATTATATTTCCTTTCGAAGTTTCAATTTCGGCGTAAAGTCCGTCTTTTAAGTTTTTGTGCTCGTCTTTACAAGAGATAAAAGCTATGGAAAAGAGCGTCAATAATAAAAGTTTCTTAATCATTGTTGCAATTAATTTTCTGTTTTCAATTTGGTTTCAGGCTTAAAATCGTGCAGCGTTACCGTGCAAATTAAGGGTTGGTTGGAGCCAATACGTTTGTTATCGCCATGATAGCCGAAGGCCATATGCGATGGGAATAAGAAAGATACTTTTTCGTTTTTACGCATGAGTTTGATGCCGTCGCGCAAGCCCATCATGATGTTTTGTTTGTCAACGATATAGGTTTG
>JBIIXM010000302.1:0-2687 GCA_044338435.1 Flavobacterium sp.
GTCTATGAGTACAACAAAATTATTTTCATCTACCGGAATTAGTTCAGAAACACCTGAAAATGAACGGTTAAAAAAACTATTCAATTCAAGTTTATTGGTGATAGCATTGTAATTGTACCACTTGGCATTAATGTAAAAAAGGACTTCATTGTTAAAATTGATCATCTTAACGGCAAAATCATTCTGAATTTTATTCTTCTGCGTAACATTCTCCAACTGTTTAATCTTAAAAGTATCATCAAACAGTATGCGATACAATCCTCTGTAATTATCAACAGCCCATAACTCATTTGGCTTGTTTTGAAGAATGTTTTTGATTGGTTTAGTTAAGTTATCTATTCGCTTAAAAGCGCTCAAATCATTCGGTTGGTCAAAAATGACTATACCCGAATAATGGGCCAAAAAGAAGTTGTTGTGAAAATTACTTTTCAAAAATTTCCAGCCGCCACTAACTTGGTTGACACGCTGCAGTTGTTCATCTTGATACCGATAAGTTCCATCGTTATGACCAATCAAATAGGCATCGCCTTCTTGAAGTATGTCCCAAACTTGCCCTTGAGAATTGGGCAATAAAGTCAGCGTCTTATTTTGATACTTGAAAACACCGTGATTAGAACCTAACAACAAGCCGTTTTTGTATGACGCCATAGTATACACTGATCCCAAAATACCGGTATTATCTGAAAAAATTTGGTAAGGAGAATTGATTTCGACGTGGGCAATCCCATTATCCAAACCAAGCCACAAATCATTTTCTTTGTCTAAGCCAATGCTTAGAATAGAATTGTTTTTAAGCGCATTTTTACGGCAAATATTATTGTAGCTGTTTGTTTCTAAATCAACCAAATAAACGCCTTGAAAAGCAGTACCGATAACCAATTTAGTATCAGATATCACTTTGGCGGTAATGATAATCTCTTTCTTTAAAAAATCATTTAACGGATGTGTCCAAGGCTGTAATTCATTTTTGTTTTCTACAAAAACACCATTCTTTTGGGTAAAAACAAAGGTCTTCCCTTTGGCTTTTTCTATGGCGTGGATAATGTTGTTACGCACCAATTGCCAAGATTCTTTCTTCTTAAAAACAGCATTTTCAAAGAGATATACACCATCTTTTACCGAGGCTGCATAAATTTTGTTATCTACTAAAAAACAATACGAAATTTGAAACGGAATCCTAATCTTATTGATTGTATCGCCATCAAAAACATAGAGTTCATTAAAAGATTGGAAATAGATTTTATTGTCGTGCTTGAAAATTTTCCAAATTTCTTCGTTTATAGATTCACCGGTAAAAAAGTTCTTCCCTTTGGTTAAAGAAGTATATTGCAATTGGCCGTTGACTCTTTTCCAATAGCCGAATTCATTATAGGAACCGGAATAGACTTTGTCTCCATCAGCAAAAACAGATCGGATGATGGTTTTGTTGGGCAAACTGTATTTTTCCCAATGCACACCATTGTAGCGAAGTAAAAAATGATTATTGGCAAAATAAATAGCGTTGTCATTTGCTTGGGTTACACTCCATACTTGGTTATCGCCATTGTAGTTACTCTTTGTGAAATTTTCAACAAAAGGCAACAGCTCTTGTGCGTTGGTATAAACGAAGCAAAATAAAAAGAAATGTAACAGTAAACGTTTCACTTTTGGCGGATTAATGACCAAAAATAAAAAACTTATACCATTAAAACGAAAGATGGCTTACTTTCCGTCCACGTAATCCTGTAAATAAGCGAAACGAGGTGTCAATTTACCGTTTTCAGTAATTTTAGCGCGTTGTAAAATGCCGTCTTTGTCTCCGTTAAAGAAAGCCGGAATTACATATTTCATAAACATTTCTCCGAAACCTTCACTGGCGTCTTTAGGCAATTCGCAAGGTAAATTATCCACCGACATCACCATTACAGAGCCCGGATGTGTGTATGGCACTTCTTTGTGTTCAGTTGGTAAATACCCAAAAAATGGTTCGGCTATGGTTGAAGCTTTAATGGTACAAGCAATCGGACCATCAACATCACAAGAAATATCGGCCACTACTTTTATTTTACAATCAGCGGCTTTCAGCATATCTTGTGTTAAAATATCCGGCGCATTGTTCCCATGGAAATGTCCGGCCATAAAAATATCTGCGACTTTGGTAAAGCGTTCAAAGTTGGAGGTATAGGCTTGCGGATTGGTATAAAAATCTTTATTGTCCAACGCTTGTCCATCCAAACGTTTGTTGTAATCCAGCACGTCAATTTGAGTATAAACCGGTTGCGAGTAGACTTTGTTCAAGAAATCATCAATCGAAACTTGTTTGATTTTCATCCCATCCAAAATCTCTTTAGCGCCCATACCTACTTTACCGTGTCCGGTTAAAACGATTTTGAGATTAGGGAAAATTTGTCTTCTTAAACGAACAACCAAATCTTCCTTGCTGTTTAACGTTTCGGCCTTGGGCAAATTGAACAATTCGTACTTGATGCCGAAAGCTCTAAAACCGTTGTAAGCGCCAACAATTCCGGCATAGCGTCCGAAACCAATCAATCGTTTGTTATTGGCATCAACTATCGTTTCATGATCGTATAATTCAATATTTTTATCCAAAATGGCTTGCAACAACTTTCTGTTGTAAGGTTGCTTTTTTATGGTATGCGAAAAGAAAAAGTACTTTTTATTCGGAATCAAATAATCTACCGGAATTT
>JBIIXM010000303.1:0-2685 GCA_044338435.1 Flavobacterium sp.
ATCATGATTACCGGGCCGAATATGTCGGGGAAATCGGCTATACTAAGACAAACTGCCTTAATTGTGCTATTAGCACAAATGGGAAGTTTTGTGCCGGCGGAAAAAGTGAGAATGGGCGTAGTGGATAAAATTTTCACCAGAGTTGGTGCCAGCGATAATATTTCGATGGGCGAGTCCACTTTTATGGTAGAGATGAACGAAACAGCTTCCATCTTAAATAATATTTCCGATCGAAGTTTGGTGTTGTTGGATGAAATCGGTCGCGGAACCAGTACTTATGACGGTATTTCAATTGCTTGGGCGATAGCCGAGTTTTTACACGAAAATCCTGCTCGCGCTAAAACGCTTTTTGCTACGCATTATCACGAGTTAAATGAAATGAGTGAGCTGTTGCCGCGAATTCAGAATTACAATGTGTCAGTAAAAGAATTAAAAGACACGGTACTTTTTATTAGAAAACTGGTTAAAGGCGGTAGTGCGCACAGTTTTGGAATTCACGTAGCTAAAATGGCGGGAATGCCTCAAATGGTAATACAGAAAGCCCAGAAGCTTTTGAAAAAATTGGAGAAGAATCATTCTAGTGATGCGTTAAATACAATTAAATCTGCAAAAGATGAAATGCAATTGAATATTTTCAGTATGGATGATCCTTTGTTAGAAGAAATCAGAGAAGATATCCTGAATTTAGATATCAATACGTTGACTCCGGTGGAAGCTTTGATGAAGTTAAACGAGTTAAAAAGGATGTTGTTGAAAAAATAATCAATCGCTTGATTTTGCTAATCAGCGAATTAGATTTTAGAAACTTTTTTTTCAAAAAAAGGTTTGTATAATTCAATTTTAGTGTTACATTTGCATCCGCAATACGGCACAAGTGTTGCGGTTCTTATAAAATTTGACATGCGAAAATAGCTCAGTTGGTAGAGCGCGACCTTGCCAAGGTCGAGGTCGCGGGTTCGAGCCCCGTTTTTCGCTCAATAACCAATACGCTCGGATGGTGAAATTGGTAGACACGCTGGACTTAAAATCCAGTGAACAGCAATGTTCGTGCGGGTTCAAGTCCCGCTCTGAGTACAAAAGCCTCTAACTATGTTAGAGGCTTTTTTGTTTTAATCTCTTTTAAAATTCCATGGGAACCTTTGTAATTAGTAAACGACTTAGCGACGAATATAAATTTGAATTTGTTTCCAGAAAAGGGAAGCCCATTTTTACCGGGCCTAATTTTGAACTGCGTTTTGAATGTGAGGAGGCTATTGAATTGTTTAAGGCCTCAATTGAAACTTATATTTTTTTGAGGTTTAAAACTGCTAAAGGGAAAAGTTTTTTTAAGGTGATGAAAGGGGATAAGGTTTTTGCTATCAGCAGAAAGTACTCTACAGAGTTAATGATGCAAAAAGGAATTGACGAAATTGTAAGGTATGCTGCTCAGGCGGAAATTCTGGATTTTTCGTCGGGAGACGCTATTTTCTCTGAGTTATAGAAAGGCTGAAATAAAAAAGAGTAGCTACTTAATATAATAAGAAAAGCCACGCATAGCGTGGCTTTGATTCTTTGAAATAATTATTTCTAATTATTTTTTCTCAGCAGGTGCAGCAGTTGTGTCAGCAGCAGTTGTGTCAGCAGCAGTTGTGTCAACAGCAGCAGTAGTATCAACAGCCTCTAAAGCAGTTGTGTCAGCAGCTGGCTCAGCAGCAGCGTCAGCTTGTTTACAAGAAACTACAGTTAAAGTAGCAACAACAGCTAAACTTAAAAATACTTTTTTCATCTTACTTAATTATAAAAGGTTAATTATTAATTCGGAGCAAAGATATAAATTTTTTTATTCAGAAAAACTTTTATTTAACTTTTTTTAAAAATCATCTTTGGATTCCGCTTTTTGTTTAACAACAATCGTGCCAAAACAAAAATATTTGTTAAAATTATTTTCTTTCTTTAGGATAAATGATTTTCATTTCCTCAATCAGGTTTTTGGCCCCGGCAAATTTATCCACTATAAACAATACATAACGCAAGTCAACCATAATGTTACGGCAAATTTCAGGAGAATAATAAATATCACTCATAGTACCTTCCCAAACCCTATCAAAATTCAAACCAATTAAGTTTCCTTTGGCGTCTAAAGCAGGACTGCCCGAATTTCCTCCTGTGGTATGGTTGGTTGCAATGAAAGCTACCGGCATTTTTCCGTTAACCCCATATTTTCCGTAATCTTTAGCGTTGTATAAATCAATTAGTTTTTTGGGGACATCAAATTCATAGTCGCCCGGAATGTATTTTTCCATTACGCCGTCTAAATAAGTAAATGGTTCGTAAACCACTGCGTCATTCGGTTTGTAACCTTTAATTTTGCCGTAAGTAACTCTCAATGTGCTGTTCGCATCGGGGAAAATGCGTGCCGATTTCGGACTCAATTCCATAATGGCTTTCATATAGGTTCTTTGAGTAGCGATGTTTCTCAGGTTGATTTCGTCGTATTTAGGGGCTACTTTTTTCAAATGACTGTCGGCCATCGCTTTTATCACTTGAAAACCGCGGTCTTTATTTAATTTTTCCAGAACAGTTTTACTGTCTCCTGTAAGCAATTCTTTGATTTTATCGTAGCTAACCAATTGTGATTGACTAAAAACTTCTGTAGCCAAATTAGAAGCATTTACCTTTTCAAATTCTGACGGTAAAAAGGCTTTT
>JBIIXM010000304.1:0-2678 GCA_044338435.1 Flavobacterium sp.
TGCTTTCGGAAATGTAATTACAGCCTCACCTAACACGGCAGATGCTTACATCTTCAGAGCCAGAACCAACAATTTATTAGAAAAAGATGATGTTATGGCAGCCAACTATCAATTGTATATTGATATTGTAACCGCAAAAGGCGAAGCAGAAGCAACTAAAAGTAAAGTCAAGTTTATCGAAGCTTACAACAATATGGCCGCTTTTTATGCCAATACGGATAAAGCCAAAGCCAAAGAATTGTTCAACAAAACATTGGCTTTAGATCCAACTAACAGTTACGCAACAGAATCGTTGAAGTTATTGAAATAAGACTTTTCTAGTCATTACCCTAAAACCGCCTTTTTTTCAAGGCGGTTTTTTTATTGGGTCAATTTGCTTTTTCAAATCAACTGTCTTTAAAAT
This sequence comes from Flavobacterium sp., assembly GCA_044338435.1. Lineage (GTDB taxonomy): Bacteria > Bacteroidota > Bacteroidia > Flavobacteriales > Flavobacteriaceae > Flavobacterium. Next base: position 404 of record JBIIXM010000304.1, read on the forward strand.
AAGTATCTTTGCAGGCAAGAATTGAATTATGTTAACAAAAGAAATACAATTAGCCGTCGACAAAGGAGCAATGCTTCCGTTGATGGAAGAATTTTATACCATACAAGGAGAAGGTTTTCACACCGGAACAGCCGCTTATTTTATCCGAATCGGAGGCTGCGATGTAGGTTGCCATTGGTGCGATGTGAAAGAAAGTTGGAATGCCGAATTGCATCCGCCAACAAACACGGATGCCATAGTGGAAAATGCTTCTCAATATGCCGATACAGTAGTAGTAACGGGTGGTGAGCCGCTTACTTGGGACATGACTTTACTCACCCAAAAACTCAAGGAGAAAAACCGAAAAGTGCACATTGAAACTTCCGGGGCTTATCCGGTTTCAGGAAGTTGGGATTGGTTTTGTTTGTCGCCTAAAAAGAATAAACTCCCGGTTGCCGACGCATATGCTATAGCCAATGAACTAAAAGTAATCATTTACAACAAACACGATTTTATTTTTGCCGAAGAACAAGCCGCGAAAGTCAACCCAAATGCTATTCTTTTCTTGCAACCCGAATGGAGCAAAAAAGAGGAAATGACGCCGTTGATTGTAGATTATGTAATGAACAATCCTAAATGGCGCGTGTCGTTGCAAACGCATAAATATTTGAATATCCCTTAATAATGACAAAAACATTTTTGCTTTTTATCGGTTTACTCTTCTTGCCTTTTTTAGGAACTGCCCAAATTGATGGTGAAGATGAAGTGTATTTGTCCGGAGATCGTATTGAAGCCAAATTCCGAGGAGGCGGTTTAGAGAAGTTTGATGAGTTTGTAAATAATGTTTTTGATTACCGAAAAGTTACCAAAGAAGGTACTATGGTTGCCGCTTTTACTATTGATGTAGAAGGCAATGTGACCGGAATCAAAATTATGCAAATGCTGGACGTCGAATCGGCTAAAGAAATGATACGCGTTCTTAAGTTGTGTCCGAAATGGGAACCAGCCAAAAGAGGCGGCAAACCCATTAGTATCGAAATCAAATATCCGATGAACTTCAGGAGAAAATAAAATACATTCTATGAAAATCATTTACACTGTTCTGTTTTGTTGTGTCACACTTTTTGTAAAGGCACAAGAAACCAACCAACCGACAGAAATAATTGAGTCAACCTACAGTCTAGCTTCATTAGAGGTGAAACCAGAATTTCCCGGTGGAATTTCCGAATTTTACAAGTACATAGGTCAAAACTTCAAAGCACCAAAGGATAAAAAGTTCCCTGGCGGTAGAGTAATTGTGTCATTTGTAATTGAAAAAGACGGTTCAGTAACCGAAGTGAAGATTTTAAAAGATTGTGGTTTCGGTACGGCGGAAGAGGCTAAAAGGGTGTTGCTTAATTGCCCGAAATGGAAACCGGCCACTCAAAAAAATGTTCCGGTTCGTTGTCAATTCGGATTGCCGATTGCTCTTGCCGCAAATTAAAATACTATCCCAAACTTGTTTTGGGATTTTTTATTTTTACACCTTAAATAATCAATCCAAAACATGAATACTTCCCAATTCTTATTAGATTCTAATATTACCTTTTTAAATCATGGTTCCTTTGGCGCTTGTCCGCAACCCATTTTTGAAGAGTTCCAACGATTCCAACGCGAACTCGAATTGGACCCGGTTCATTTTATTCAGAAGAAATTACCGGTTTACTTAAAGCAAGCCAAAGCACCGTTGGGCGAGTTTATTGGCTGTAACCCAAAAGATTTTTTCTTTGTTCCCAATCCGACTGTTGCTATCAATACCGTAATGCGCAGTTTGCAATTGCAACCCGGAGATGAAATTTTAGCAACCAATCACGAATATGGTGCTATGGACAGAACTTGGCATTTTTACTGTAAAAAATCAGGAGCTAAATATGTGCGCCAACCGATAACTTTGCCTGTGGTTTCCAAAGAACAAATAATAGCCGAATTTTGGAAAGGCTACACCAGCAAAACCAAAGTGGTGTTTTTAAATCACATTTCGAGTTCAACGGCTTTGATTTTTCCGGTCAAAGAAATTTGCGATAAAGCGCAGGAGTTAGGATTGATTACTATAGTAGATGGCGCGCACGTTCCCGGTCATATTGATTTGGATTTGGCCGATTTGAATCCGGATTTCTACACCGGAACTCTGCATAAATGGATGTTGGCTCCGAAAGGCAGTTCGTTTTTGTATGTCAAAAATGAATTCCAAGCCGAGATTGACCCTTTGGTGGTGAGTTGGGGTTATGAAAGTTTGGCGCCAAGCGAAAGTCAGTTT
>JBIIXM010000305.1:0-2677 GCA_044338435.1 Flavobacterium sp.
GGTTCAGGTCGCTTTCACGCGGACCGATGTGGCGTAATGCAAATGCGTCTGTTCTCATTAAATTGTAAGGTTCTAAATGTATTTAGTTGTGTATGTCGGTTGCAAAACACTTCGGTTTTTTAACGCCAACAAAAGTAATTATTAATGTTCTAATTTTGTGCTAAACAAAGTCTAATATTTTGAGAATTTTTTAACCAAAACGGCTTCTTATTAACACTTTGCCTACTTTTATAAAATGAGATTTTTAAAACCGCTCCTCGACTTTTACATCAACAGTAGTATCCATGTTGGATTGGCGTTATTTAGTTTGACTTATGTGACGACATTTTCTAACGACTTGTGTCGGCACATTACATATCCGTGTTGTGTTTTGTTCGGAACAATTTTAGGCTATAATTTTTTGAAGTATTTCGAATTGTTTCGCAAAGGGAATTTTCACAAACCCAAGTATTATGCTATTGTCATTGTTTGTTTGTTGGCAATTCCGGGTTATTCGTTCTTTTACCTCAGAATGATAAATGAAATTAAAATCCAACTAGTTATTGCCGGATTTATGGTGATGTTATATCCATTCTTGAGGAAATACGGAATTCTTAAAATGTTTTGGGTAAGTTTTGTGATTGCTTATTTAACTGCTTTCCTGTTTATTAACGGATTGCCGGGTTTTGAGGGAAGCATTGTTCTTGAGTTTTTAAGAAGATTTGTTTTTGTGAGTGCTTTGATGATTCCGTTTGAAATTTATGACAGCCAACATGACGATAAAATATTAAATACTTTACCTCAAAAGTTGGGTGTCGCTAATGCCAAAAAAGTGGGATATTTATTGGTGATGTTGTTCCTTTTTTTAGAGTTTGTCAATTTCAATGGCATTATCAAGTTTCAATATTTTGTCATCGCTATTGTCATTGCCATCTTAGTTGCTATGGCTATTCGTTTTTCGACTACAGAAAGAAACCAGTATTACACTTCTTTTTGGGTAGAAAGCATTCCGATTTTGTGGTGGATTTTACTGGTTTTATTCCAATAAAAAAGCCGAAGATTGACTTCGGCTCCTTTTTTAGTTTGTATTAGGCTTTGAAAACCAAGCGTTCTTCTGTTTGTGCTTCTCTGGCTTTTCGTTTGCCTCTAAAGAAGAAGTAAAGGTTTAAAAAAAGCATCAAACCCAAGTAAATGGTGAATCCACCAATTTTATAGCTGAGTTCTTCAATCAATCTTTGGTAGCTGTCTTCGTATAAATTCATCTCTAAAATCATCAAAGCAAAGCCAAGATTGAGCAGGTAAAATCCCGTTTCAAAGAGTTTGTTGGTAGCATTGGCAATTTCTTCTCTTCCTTTAAAAATGTCTAACATATAAATTTTACTGTTTTTGAACAAAGTCTTAGAAACATAGTAAGTTAAAAACAAAGCCACAGGTAAATAGATGGCGTAACCGATTATGATTTTTGTAGTTTCCATAATAATAAGTATTTAAATTAATTTTTGAATGTATTTGGTGAGAACGTAAATGTTACCGTAATGCATAAGGGCTATTGTTCCAATAATAATGGCTGATTTGAAAGCGATAACTTCAATCAGTTGGTTGAAAGTCAATATTTTTTCCCAGGAAATTAAGGTCATAGCGCAGTAACCAATATTCATCAGATAGTAACCTAACAATAAAACTTGGTTGATTTTATGGCATAAATCTATGTGGTCAGGAATGAGTTGCGCGACATAAATATTGCCGTTTTGGTAGCAAATTCGGCCTACTTTGATAATAATTACAATCGTTATCAATAAGTAAATGACATATCCAATGAGGTTGAGGTTCATAACTTTGCTTTTTTATAGATTATAAAAGTTAAATAGAAAGCTAATAATGGAGGGATAAAAAACAGAATCAAGGTTAAAACATCATGATAATCTATATAATCATTAATAAACCAAAGCGTAAAAAATGTTGCTACACTACCAATATAAAATTGGAGTTTTCTATCGTTTGGGTAATTAAATAACATATATAATCCTAAAATAACTTGAATGAATCCTGTAGCCATAGTGGAAAGAAGTGAATAGAATAAAGCACTTTCTTTAAAAATAGGATAGCTCATTAATATGATAAAGGGAAGTCCAATAGCAAAGGTGTTTAAGTGTTTAATGGTTCTCATTATTATTTATTATTTTAAACTTTCAGAAAAAAATGAAAGTTTGATTAAAAAAAAGGGTTTTATTTAATTCGTTGTTCTATTTTTTTTACCTTCTCATCGAACGGTTTATTTCATAAATTTTATTAAAATCTGCGCTAACCAGTTGTCTTTGTACTCGGTCATTTTGTCTAAAACGTTGTCAGCTTTCAACACAAAGTCGTATAGCTTGGTAGTTTGCTCTACAAAATGTCTTTCTTCTGTGGTACCATCTGCTTCAATTGAAGACACTTCTTTCAACACTTTCAAAGCCGGTTTGATTTCGCGTTTGCTGCGCTCTTTAGAGATTTTTACGGCCAATTCATCTAAGTCTTTTTCGGCAGTAAAATACTCTCTGCGTTCGCCGGTTTTGTATTCTTTGTATACAATGCCCCAATCCATAAGTGCTCTTAAGTTCATGCTGGCATTCCCACGGGAAATTTGCAATTCCTCCATGATGTCTTCCATAGAAACCGGTTCGTGCGACACCATTAATAAAGCGTGAATCTGCGCCAT
>JBIIXM010000307.1:0-2672 GCA_044338435.1 Flavobacterium sp.
GTTACATCGGCTGAACTGCTAGCTCTTACCGTTACTTCTTCAGCCACTAAATCCTTGGCATTACAATCGGCTGAACCGCTGGCTTTGATGGTAACTTTATCGGCTTTTCCCATCAAATCGCAATCGGCTGAGCTGCTGACTTCAACTGCCACATTTTTGGCATTGACTTTTCCTTTAAAATTCCCGCTTGAAGAGACATCGACTTGCAAATCGGCACAATCAAAAGCTCCGGAAACTGTCGCCGACGAACTGGCAGCCACTTCCAATTGGTCTACCGAATTCAGGTTTTCCAATTTCACACTGGCCGAAGAACTCGCTTTGATGGCTGTAAGTGCTTTGCCGGTGATGTATACTTTTAAAACTTTAAAACGCATTCCGTTGATGTTTTTTCCTTTACCGGTGCCATAGCTGTAGTCTTCTTTGGAATTATTATCAACATACACTTTAAGGGTTTGGCCTTCTACCTCTGTTTTGATGTATGGCAATTTTTCGTTGTCATCGGTTTCTACTTTCACGCTTTGTGTGGTTGATACCGTATAAAAAACTTCAATGCCGTGAGAGGCTTTCAACTTGGAAAACTCGGCTACCGTTCTGTTTTCAGACACTTGTCCGAAAGCAATTAAACCTAATAAAAAGGCGATTGTTGTGGTGATAATTTTAAACATAATAATGTGATTTTTAAAAGTGATGATTAAGACACAAAAACATCGACGTTTCTGCTGTTTGTTTTTTCAGAAAGTACCATACCGTCTTTCATGATAATGGTGCGTTGCGAAAACGAAGCGTCGTAATCAGAATGCGTTACCATTAGAATGGTCGAGCCGTTGGCGTGCAAATCGGTGAGTAATTCCATGACCTCGTTCCCATTTTTACTGTCGAGGTTTCCGGTAGGTTCATCGGCCAAAATAATTTTCGGATCATTGATTAAGGCTCTGGCCACGGCTACTCTTTGTTGTTGACCGCCGGAAAGCTGCTGCGGATAATGTTTTAAGCGATGTGAAATTCCTAAACGCTCGGCTATCGCGGCTACTTTTTGCTTTCTTTCGGAAGCCGGAACATTGTTGTAAATCAAAGGCAATTCGATGTTGTCAAATACCGACAACTCATCAATCAGGTTGAAATTTTGGAAGATGAACCCAATATTTTGCTTTCTGATTTTGGATTTTTCTTGTTCGCCTAAACCGACCATCTCTTGATTAAGGAGTTGGTAATTTCCGGCCGAGGCACTGTCTAAAAGGCCAACAATATTCAACAGCGTTGATTTCCCGCTGCCTGAAGCGCCCATAATGGTGACAAATTCGCCTTGATTGATTGTGATTGAAACTTCGCTTAGGGCTTTGGTTTCGACTTCTTCGGTTCTGAAAACCTTAGAAAGATTTTGAATGTGTATCATAGTGTTCGTTTTTTGATTTCTGGTTTATTCGATATTTAAAACTTCCGCTTCCAAATAATCGCGATAGGTGGAAGTAATTACTTTGTCGCCGGGTTGTAAGCCTTTGGTAATTTCGTAATATAACGGATTTTCTCTGCCGATGGTGATGTTGCGTCTCTCGGCTTTATTGCCATTGACTACAAAGATCCATTTTCCTGCGGTTTCTTGGTAGAAAGTGCCTTTAGAAAGTACAATCGATTTTGTTTTTTCAGATAAATTCAGGCGCACACTAAAACTCAATCCTTGTTTCAAATCGAGTTGCTCGTTACCGGTAAAATTCAACTCTACCTGAAACTTCCCGCCTTTGATTTCGGGTATGACTTTGGCGATGACCACCGCGACTTCTTGACCGTTAAAATCGACGGTTCCTTTTTGCCCTTGTATTACTTTCGGCAAATAAAATTCGTCCACATCGGCTAATAATTTATAGCCTTTCATCACATCAATTTTACCCAAAGTTTGGCCTTGTTGGTAGGTTTGGCCTAACACCGGTTCAAACGAAGACAATCGGCCTGAAAGCGGGGCCATCACTAAAAAATTCTTTTTATTGGCACGCAAAACACCCAAACTTTTTTCCATAATACCGATGGATTGGTTGAGCTGTCCGATTTGAATTTGGTTGGCTTGTTTTTCTTTGGTCACACTTTGTTTGATGATGTTCATGCGCTCTTTTTGAAAGCGAAAATTTTCTTGGGTTTTCTCCCAATCATTCTTGGCTAAAATTTCTTGGTCGAATAATTTTTTATGCAAATCGTACAGGTTTTTAGCATCTTGGTAATCGTGTTCAATCGACACTAAATCCTTAGCCAAATTCAGTTCTTGGTTGCGCAAATCCAATTTGGCTTTGTTGAGATTATTGATTTGCTCAATAATGGCCGTTTCCTGTTGCATATAATTCAACTCCGTATTCGGATTGTATAACCTTGCCAACGGTTGGCCTTGGGTTACTTTATCGCCGTTACTCACAAAAATTTCTTGTACGGAACCGCCTTCGACTATGTTGACTAAAATCGAATTCATTGGTTCAACTCGTGCTTGCAACACCATAAAGTCTTCAAAAAAATCGGATTCTACTGTTTTGATGGTGATTTCGCTTTGGGCTACATTATAGGTTCTTTTTTTGGTTATCATGGCATAAGCGACATAACCTAAAATAAGAGCCGCTAAAACCGCTGCGGTCAGATACTTTTTTTTGTTATTTTTACGTTCGAGGATGGTGTCCATTGTAACTATTTTAGTA
>JBIIXM010000306.1:0-2672 GCA_044338435.1 Flavobacterium sp.
CTAAAATCAAGTTTGAAGACAAGACCCTAATGGATATCTCTAAGAACAACTTGATGTTAACCGATGTTGACGGAATTTTTGCCGATGTGACCTACAAGATTAAGAGAGACAAAAACAACAAAACTAAAATGAAGTTGAACTATTTCTCTTCTATTCCTGTTCAACCTGATTTTATTCCGCCTTCCAACGTGCATGTTATTCATTATGGTCAGCCACGTCCGGTTCAGGTAGTTGCTCCGGTGCAACAACCGGTTAGAGGTGTTACTCAAACAACCACTACTACCACTACTCAAACCGGCGGTACTGCTGTAGGCGTTGGCGTTAGCGTTGGCGGTGTTAATATGGGCGTTACCATTAATGATTCTATGGGTGGCGGAGCTGTTACTCAAACTACTACTACCACTACCACTGTAGGTGGAGGTCACGTATTGGAAACAGTTGAACCAGTTAGAGGATGTAACGGAAGAAGTTGTATGACTGCCGGGAATTTTAATGCTGCTTTAGCTACCATCAAAAAGCAAAGTTTTGAAGACACTCAACTAAAAACGGCAAAACAAGTAATTACAGCTAACTGTTTGAATGTTGACCAGATTATACAAATTGCGAATACTTTTAGCTTTGAAGATAACAAATTGGAATTTGCCAAGTTCGCCTACGATTACTGTATCGAACCAAGAAACTATTTTAAATTGAACGGTATCTTTTCGTTCAGCAGCAATGTAGATGAATTGTCTGATTACGTTCAAAGTCGACAATAACAATAAAAATAATTTAATCTAAAGACCATCCTTAGTGATGGTCTTTTTATTTTTGCCCAAATTTTGTCATGAAACACCATCATTTTTTACTGCACAAACCGCACGGTTATTTGAGTCAGTTTATTTACGAGAAAAAGCGTCACAAGAAACTGTTAGGTGAACTTTATGATTTTCCCTTAGGCACTATGGCGATAGGTCGGCTCGATGAGGATTCGGAAGGCTTACTATTGCTAACTACCGATGGGATGATGAGTGAAATCGTACGTAGCCAAACCATCGAAAAAGAATATTACGCCCAAGTAGACGGTATTATCACGCCGGAAGCAGTAACACAGTTGGAAAGCGGCGTTGAAATTGGTTTTAAAGGAATTCGATATACCACGAAACCATGCCAAGCTAAAATCATTACCGATTTACCTGAATTTATAGGCGAGGGCAGAAGAATTCGGGAGGAACGCCACGGGCCAACTAGTTGGGTTTCGATTACTTTAACCGAAGGTAAATTTCGTCAAGTCCGAAAAATGACTGCAGCGGTCGGATTTCCTACCTTGCGATTGGTCCGAATTCGAGTAGGAAACATAACTTTGCAAAACTTAAAAGCAGGCGAAGTACTGCCGGTGGATGCTTTCAACCTTATAATAACCAGATAATCGATGCTTAATATTGTACTAGTCGAACCCGAAATCCCTAACAATACCGGAAATATCGGCCGTTTGTGCGTGGGAACCGAAAGTCGTTTGCACTTAATCAAACCGTATGGTTTTGAAATTACCGATAAAAATTTAAAGCGTTCCGGTTTGGATTATTGGGTGCATTTGGATTGGAAGGAATACAACAATGTTGAGGAATGGATTGCGCAAATTCCGGACAAATCAAGAGTGTTTTTGATGAGTTCTCATGCCGAAAATTCGATATACGAAGCAGCATTTCAAGATGAAGATTGGCTGGTTTTCGGTAAAGAAAGCGTAGGGTTGAGTCAGGAAGTTTTGGCCCAATTTGAAAACCATTTAACCATACCGATGTCGAAACTTATTCGCAGTTACAACATCGCTAATTCTGTTGCGTTTGTGGTTGGTGAAGCCAAGCGACAAATCTTTACAAAGTAATCGATTAGGAAATAATGAACTTTCCTTTTTCACCATCAAACGCAATGGATTCATCTTTGAAAAGCGAGCTGAAAACACCTTGCGTAATTAAATTACAAGGTTGGTCTTGGTGAACTTGGTTTTCAGTCATCACTATCATTTGGTCACTGAGTTGAATGGCCAAATCAATGTCGTGTGTAGAAAACAAGATGCACTTATTCGTTTCTGAAGACAGTTTTTTCAGCAATTTAAAGACAGATACTTTGTGAACTAAATCTAAGTGCGTAGTCGGTTCATCCAAAATAATTATTGGCGTATCTTGTGCCAAAGCCCTGGCAATAAGTACAATTTGCAGTTGCCCGTCACTGATTTCGTAATATTTTTTATTAGTCAAATGCTCAAGTTGGGTAAGTGAAATGGCTTGCTTTATTTTTTCGTGATCTGCTTCCGAGAGTTGTCCCAGCCAATTGGTGTAAGGTTGTCTTCCTAAGGCAATCAGTTCATATACGGTTAGGTTGTTAAGTGGTAATTTTTCGGTTAAAACCAAACTTAGCTCTTGTGCTATTTCTGTCGTTGTAATATCATGAATGTTTCTCTCATGCAAAAAAACGGAACCCTGTAATGGTTTTTGAATACCTGTAATAGTGCGTAGTAAAGTCGATTTTCCCACGCCGTTCGCACCAACTAAAGAATAGAGTTGCCCCGAAGTTAATTGTAAATTCAAGTTGGAGGCAATGGTGTTGGTTATCCTTTTGGAACGGTAACCTATACTCAATTCTTGGGTGCTGATGATGTTGGTATTGGTACTCATTAAGACATACTTTTTTTG
>JBIIXM010000308.1:0-2671 GCA_044338435.1 Flavobacterium sp.
CCACAGTTGGCTCTGCAAAAATATCTAAAGTTAGATGAAGTCGGTAATGAGGCAAGATTAACTGTTGAATAAGCCAACGCACCAGCAGGTGTATCTACTAAAGTACCGGCACCAGCAGCTGCTGCAAAGTCAGTACTCCAATCCACTTGATAATTAGTAGGAACTGTAGTAGTTTGATCCCAATATAAATCTACAGAACTTGTAGAAACGTATTCCGGTAAGTAAAAAACAGTTGGTCTGGTGCAAGTAACCGGTGTGAAATTAAAAGTAAAATCTAACGGTAAAGCTGACCATCTACTATCCCATTCTATTAAGTAAACTGTTCCAGCGGTAACAGGAATATTTAACAATTCTGACAAATAATCTTGATTATCAGCATCAATATCATCATTTCCAGACACACAAGTTAAAGTCCCTGAACAAGAACCCGTTGCAATACTAACTCTGGTATCGTCACTTTTAGCAACACCATCATTAGAAGCTAAATTAGATGAAATAGATATTTCACCATTACTAGGCGCTGTAAAAGAATACCAATAGCCTTTAATACCAGTGGCTGAGTTAAAACAAGCAACCTTGTATGTACCATTTATGGTACCAGTAGTGTAAGTACCATTAGTGGTAATTACAGTAGCAGTTGCGCAAGTTGCTTGAGCATTAGCGCTCACCATACCGGCAACTGTAAAAATTAAAAGTAATAGTTTTTTCATATAAGTAGTTTTTTAATGGTAACAAATTTAGCAAAGTATTTGAAATATAAAGCACTTTTAACTTTCTTTTTCCCATTTGCCCACAACGGAGGTCGCAATTGCGTTTCCTAAAACATTGGTGGCACTTCGGAACATATCACAAAAATGATCTATAGGAAGAATTAAAGCGATACCCACTTCGGGAATTTTAAACATACCGCAAGTTGCTGCAACTACTACCAAACTAGCTCTAGGCACACCGGCAATTCCTTTACTGGTAAGCATTAGCACCAACAACATTGTCATTTGTGTCCCAGTATCTAATTGCACACCATAAGCCTGAGCGATGAATATACTGGCAAAAGTCATGTACATCATACTACCATCCAAATTGAATGAATAACCCAAAGGCAACATAAAAGAAACGATTTTGTCTTTCACACCAAATCGTTCTAACTCTTCCGTTAACTTAGGAAAAACAGCTTCACTACTGGTGGTACCGAATGCTATTACTAACGGACTCACAATTCTCTTTAACAAAGTAGTCATATGGCCTTTCAAAAACAAATAACCTACCAAAAGCAGTACAATCCAGAGTGTTCCTATTCCAACCAAAAAAGAACCGAAAAAGTAAATGTAAGTGGTTATCAATTGCCAAAAATCAATCATAGCCAACACACTCGCAATAGCACCAAAAACACCAAACGGGGCAAATTTCATCACATAATTTACCATTTTCAAAATGATATGCGATGTTTTGTCTAAAGCATTTATGACAGGTTTAGCATGGGAACCAATAGAAGCAGCGGCCAATCCGAAAAAAATAGAAAAAATAACGATTTGCAATATTTCATTCGTAGCCATAGCCTCGACTACACTTTTCGGAATGATGTGTTCTACAAAGTTTTGCGCAGAAAAGCCTTCAGTTTTTTGAACAATTTCTGTAGCTTTATCAGCATCTAGATCAGGTAATTGTATTTTTTTTCCGGGTTCTAAAATATTCACCCAAAACATCCCTATCAACAAAGAAATAAAGGAAGCCGTAAAAAACCAACCCAAAGCTCTTCCTCCTATTCGCCCAACCGATTTAATATCGCCTAATTTGGCAATACCCACTACCAAAGTGGTAAAAACCAATGGCGCTATAATCATTTGAACCAATCGAATAAAAATGGTAGCCAACAACTTAATATTTTTGCTGAAAGATTCGCGGAAAGTTTCGTCGAAATTCTTAAAAACAAAAACACCCAAAATCGCACCAAGAACTACTGCAATTAAGATTTGAAAAGTAAGATTAGAAAATAATGATTTTTTCGACGTTTCAGTTGTGTCCATTTATTTTTGATAAGTTTTGTTTAGTAAATAAAAATCGGCCAACACCAGTGCTGCCATTGCTTCCACAATCGGAACTGCTCTCGGCACCACACAAGGGTCGTGGCGTCCTTTGCCTTGTTGTTCGACTATGGTATTTTGATTGGTTAAAACTTCCTGCTTTTGCATCAAAGTAGCTACCGGTTTGAAGGCAACTCTGAAATAAATATCCATTCCGTTAGAAATGCCGCCTTGAATACCTCCGGAGAGGTTGGTTTTAGTCGTCCCGTCTTCGTTAAATAAATCATTGTGCTCACTGCCTTTCATTCGAGCACCACAAAATCCACTACCATATTCAAATCCTTTTACGGCATTGATGGAAAGCATGGCTTTACCTAACTCAGCGTGTAATTTATCAAAAACCGGCTCTCCCAATCCAATAAGCACGTTTTGAATTACACAAGTTATAGTGCCGCCAACGGTGTCTCCAGCTTTTCTAATTTCTTTAATATGTTCCTCCATTTTAGCAGCAGTAGCTTTATCCGGGCAACGAACCGGATTGCTTTCGATGAGCGAAAAATCTAAATCTTGGTAAGGTTTATCGATAAAAATGTCACCCACAGAAGAAACAAAAGCGTTAATTTTTACTGTAGGCAGCACTTGTTTAGCGA
>JBIIXM010000309.1:0-2667 GCA_044338435.1 Flavobacterium sp.
CGCGCTTGTCTGATCTTCCTACCTTTTCATTGAGCTCGTTAATGAGTTCCAACGCTTTGTCGTATTGCTGCGTGTTCATGTACAGCGACGTCAAATCTTCTTTATAATCGGCTTTGAATTCGATTAACTTTTGGACGATTATTATTGCCTGATTGTAATCGTGTGTATCATAACAAACGTCGTACATGCCTACCCAAGCCCAACGGTTTTTCTGATCCATTTGGGTTACTTTCTCGAAATTGTCGTAGGCGTCTTTGTATTTTTTTTGCGCCAGGTAATTTTTACCCAATTCAAAATACACTACAGCATTATTAGGTTCGAGTTCTTGGCATCTTTGCAAAGCTTCAATGGCTTTGTCATAGTTCTCGATGCCTTTTAGCTTGAGAGATTCGTAAAAGAAATTTTGAAATTTATCGTCTACAGCCGCTACGTCCTCCGGCTCGGTTTGCGCCAAAAGAAGCGTAGGAACGAATAACATTCCGATAAGCCAACTATACATTTTAAATCTCTTCATTTGTCTTTTTATTCTAAAACCGAATAATCGCCCAAGCTGATGCTGGTAAAATCGCCGTCAAAATTCACGTGATTGCCTATCATAGCATTATTCAGTTGGACATTTTTAATGTGTGCGTGTGTTTGGATCAAGCTGTTTTGGATTTTACTATTGGTTACATGCGTGCCTTTTCCTAAAGACACATTTGGTCCAATTACCGAATTAATAACAGCCACATCTTCACCTATATAGCAAGGCGGAATTACCGTAGCATTTTCCAATCTTACGCTGTCGGAGATTAAATTTTCGCCGTCCTCGTGTAAAAACCCTAACATTCTGGAATTGGTTTCGACAGTTACTTCTTTGTTACCGCAATCCATCCATTCGTCTACTTCACCCGGCACAAATTTCATGCCTTTTGCCATCATTTGCTTGATACCGTCGTTAATTTGGTATTCGCCGCCGTGGATTATATTGTTATCTAAAACGCTTTGCAACTCATTTTTCAAGACGCCAACGTCTTTGAAGTAATAAATCCCGATAACCGCCAAATCCGAGACAAACTCTTTCGGTTTTTCGACTAACTCCACAATTTCATTGGCTTCGTTTAAGTTGATTACCCCGAAAGCTTCTGGTTGGTCGACTTGTTTTACCCAAATAACACTATCGGCAGATTGGTCTAAATTAAAATTGGCGCGAATCAAGGTATCGGCATAAGCAATTACGGCGGGACCGCTTAAAGAGTCTTTGGCGCACATAATGGCGTGACCGGTACCTAAGGCTTCATTTTGGTAATAAATAGTTCCTTTCGAGCCTAATTTTTCAGCGATGGCGATTAAATCTTCCTCCACTTTTTTTCCAAAACTTTCGTGGATGATAAAAGCAATTTCTTCAATGTCTTGATTAAGCACTTTGGCGATATCTTCAACCAAACGATGAACAATTGGTTTTCCGGCGATTGGGATTAACGGTTTCGGAACGGTTAACGTATGTGGACGAAGGCGTGAACCGCGACCGGCCATTGGAACTATTATTTTCATTTATCTTGAATTAAAAATTTTTGAATTAAACTTGCTGCTCAGTGAACAGTGCTGACTATTTTACTCCGGTACTGCCAAAACCGCCTTCGCCTCTTGAGGTTTCAGATAATTCGGAAACTTCAATCCATTCGGCGCGTTCGTGTTTAGCAATGACCAACTGGGCGATTCTTTCTCCATTTTCGATGGTGAAATCTTCTTGGGATAAATTTACTAAAATCACCCCAATTTCTCCGCGATAATCGGCATCAACCGTTCCCGGCGAGTTTAAGACGGTGATTCCTTTTTTGGCTGCCAATCCGCTTCTTGGACGAACTTGGGCTTCATAACCTAGCGGCAATTCGATAAAAAGGCCTGTTTTTACAATGGTTCGTTCCAACGGTTTTAAAACGATGGATTCGGTTAGATTGGCTCTCAAATCCATTCCGGCTGAGGCTATGGTTTCGTAATTCGGCAAATCGTGTTGCGACTTGTTGATGATTTTTATGGTCATTTTACTTGGTTTTTCTTTTAACTATTCGGAGTAATGTTTCCTTTTCGTTTCGGTAGATGAAATATAAAAACAAGGCCAATAAAAGTATTTTAACGCCATAGTTTTCCCGCAATGACGGGATATAAAATGAAATGGCCGAAAACACTATGGAAAGCGATAAATATTTTAAAAGAGTTGCAATATCATAAGGAATAGGATATTGTTTTTGGCCCATTTGGTAGGAAATCACCATCATGGTTCCGTAAGCAGCGATAGTTGCGATGGCAGAACCGTAATAACTCAACCCTTGTTTGATAAGAACATAATTGAGCACGAGCGTTACCAAAGCGCCCACAATGGAAATATAAGCGCCGATTCGGGTTTTGTCAATTAATTTGTACCACACTGATAAGTTGGTGTAAATGCCTAAAAAGAAATTCGCCAAAACAATCAACGGCACCACTTTTATGGCTACCCAATAACTGTCTTCCGGCACTAGTGGCACTTTTAGTAAGTCGATAAACGCAATCACAAAAAAGCAGATAAATGAGCCGAAAATCACAAAATACTTGGTAATAGTCGCATAAGTTTGCTGGGCATTTTCGTTAGCGGCATGACTAAAAAAAAACGGTTCAATGCCCAAGGTATAAGCTGTACGAAACAAG
>JBIIXM010000023.1:0-10643 GCA_044338435.1 Flavobacterium sp.
TAATTACTTGGTTGGTAACTTATATTTTGGTGAAAGGCATTAAAGAAGCGGCAAAAACGAACAATATCATTGTAATCATTAAAGTCGCTGTGGTTTTGTTTGTGATTATTGCCGGTGCCTTTTACATAGACACTGCCAACTGGCAACCATTTATCCCGACTGAAAAAACTGTAATCATTGACGGCGTTGAAAAAGTAAGCTTTGGTTTTGGAGGCGTTTTAACAGCCGCAACTATAGTGTTCTTTGCATATATCGGATTTGATGCCGTTTCTACCCAAGCCGGTGAAGCCATTAACCCTAAAAAAGATGTGCCGTTTGCAATTGTAGCTTCACTAATCATCTGTACTGTATTGTACATTTTGGTTTCATTAGTATTAACCGGTATGGTACCTTATGAGCAATTGGACAAATCAGCTCCGGTAGCTTCTGCTTTCAGTGAAAACGGAATTACTTGGGCCGTGTTCATCATTACCCTTGCAGCTACTGCCGGATTGACCAGCGTAATGTTGGTAATGATGTTGGGACAAACCAGAATCTTCTTAGGAATGGCCAAAGACGGTTTGTTGCCTAACTTCTTCAAAACCTTACATCCTACTTTTAAAACTCCACACAAAAGCACAATATTAGTAGGTGGTATCATTTCCATTGTGGCGGCTTTGACACCAATTAACAAGGTAAGCGAAATGTGTTCTATGGGAACTTTACTAGCTTTTGCCATGGTTTGTGTAGCGGTAATGATTTTAAGAGTGAAAAAACCGGAATTGGAAAGACCTTATAAAACTCCGGCAGTTTACTTAGTAGGAACTTTAGGAGTAGCTTTCAATTTGTTTTTGATGTACTTTGTACGAAAAGAAACTTGGATTGCATTCATCGTTTGGGGAATCATCGGAATCACCGTTTACTTCCTCTACAGTAAGAGAAAATCAAACCTCAACCAACTTTAATAAAAGAAATCCAAATTCAGAAAAAGAATTTGGATTTTTTTTTCAGATATTTGTGTAGTAAAAAATCATTTTATGATCATAATTTTAGCCATTATTGCCGCTTTCGGCATGGGAATCATTGTCGGTAAAAATTTAAAAAACAATTAGTTTTTGAACTATGACTGTGACGTGGCAAGGTTTATTAGCGTATTTAAAATTCCTCATCAAGAGAAATCCTGAATGAGTCAGGAAAATGCATCAATTATTCAGTGTAACAATAGACCCATTGCTACATTTTCACATTGTTTAATTAAACCATAAAATAATATGCCGTTATATCATAAATTAGGAAATATTCCTCCTAAAAGACATACCATTTTTCGCAAACCTAATGGCGATTTGTATTACGAGCAGTTGTTCGGTACAGTAGGCTTTGACGGAATGTCGACCAACTCCTATCACGAGCACCGTCCGACGCAAGTAAAAGAAATCAGAAACCAATACAGCGTGGCACCCAAAATTGCCAAGTCCAACAACATCCAATCCTATCGCCTTCGCGGATTTCAAGTAAATCCTGAAAACGACTTTTTGGAAAGCCGTAAAATCGTCTTAACCAACTCGGATTGTCATATCGTTTTGGCCGCACCAAAACAATCGACTACTGATTATTTTTATAAAAACACCGATTCAGATGAGATGATTTTCATCCACAAAGGTTCCGGAAAATTGAGAACCATGTTGGGGAATATCGATTTCAAATACGGCGATTATTTGATCATTCCTCGTGGTATCATTTACAAAATGGATTTTGATACCGAAGACAACCGCTTGTTCATCGTAGAATCACATCGCCCTATTTACACTCCGAAACGTTATAGAAACTGGTTCGGACAATTGTTAGAACATTCTCCTTTTTGTGAACGCGATATTCGTCGCCCATACGAACTGGAAACCTATGACGAAAAAGGCGAGTTTGTCATCAAAGTGAAGAAAAAAGACGAAATTTTCGACATGGTTTATGCCACACATCCTTTCGATGTCATCGGATACGACGGCTACAACTATCCGTACGCTTTTTCTATTCACGATTTTGAACCACTAACCGGAAGAATCCACCAACCGCCTCCGGTGCACCAAACTTTTGAAACCGATGCTTTCGTAGTTTGCTCGTTTGTACCGCGTTTGTACGATTACCATCCGGAAGCTATTCCAGCACCTTACAACCACAGCAATATCGATTCTGATGAAGTATTGTACTATGTTGACGGAGATTTCATGAGCCGAAATGATATTGAAGCCGGACACATTTCGCTTCACCCGGCCGGAATCCCGCATGGTCCGCATCCTGGAGCTGTCGAAAGAAGTATCGGTAAAAAAGAAACTCAGGAATTAGCCGTTATGGTAGACACCTTCAAACCTTTAATGGTAACAGAAGAAGCCATGAAAATCGCTGATGATAAATATTACCAATCCTGGTTAGAATAAAAACAAACACAACTTTAGGTAAAACTATATTACCTTATTAAAAACACAATACTATGTCACAAGATATCAAATCCGTTGAATACGGTTTAGAAAAAATATTTGAAGGAGCACAAGACTTCCTTCCGCTATTGGGTACAGATTATGTAGAATTTTATGTTGGAAATGCTAAACAAGCGGCCCATTTCTACAAAACAGCTTTCGGATTCCAATCTCATGCCTATGCCGGATTGGAAACAGGGATGAGAGACAGAGCTTCTTATGTATTAAAGCAGGACAAAATTCGCTTGGTTTTAACCACTGCCTTAAACAGTGATTCCCCTATCGGAGAACATGTAAAAAAACACGGTGATGGTGTAAAAGTCATTGCCCTATGGGTTGAAGATGCTCGTGCGGCCTTTGAAGAAACTACCAAAAGAGGCGCCAAAGTATACATGGAACCGACCGTTGAAAAAGACGAACACGGTGAAGTAGTTCGTGCCGGAATTTACACTTACGGCGAAACCGTACACATGTTTGTAGAACGCAAAAACTACAATGGGACTTTCCTACCGGGTTACCAAGAATGGAAATCCGACTACAATCCGACGCCTGTTGGTTTGAAATATGTAGACCATATGGTGGGCAATGTAGGTTGGAACGAGATGAACACTTGGGTAAAATGGTACGAAGATGTAATGGGATTTGTAAACTTCCTTTCATTCGACGACAAACAAATCACCACAGAATATTCTGCTTTGATGTCGAAAGTAATGAGCAACGGCAACGGAAGAATCAAATTCCCTATCAACGAACCGGCCGAAGGCAAGAAAAAATCGCAAATTGAAGAATACTTAGATTTTTACGAAGGCGCCGGAGTGCAACACATTGCTGTGGCCACTGATGATATTATCAAAACCGTAGCCGAAATGAGAGCGCGTGGTATAGAGTTTTTAACTACGCCGCCACAAGCCTACTATGATGCTATCCCGGAACGATTAAAAGATCACATGAATAAATTCAAAGAAGACATCAACGAATTACAAAAATTAGGAATCATGATTGATGCAGACGAGGAAGGTTACTTATTGCAAATCTTTACCCGTCCGGTAGAAGACCGACCAACTTTATTTTTTGAAATCATCCAAAGAATGGGTGCCAGAGGTTTTGGCGCCGGAAACTTCAAAGCTTTATTTGAATCTATTGAAAGAGAGCAAATGTTACGAGGAACATTATAAATCTTTCATTTTGTTAAAAATAATTTAAAAATAAGACCGAAAAAATACTATATTTTATTAAATTATTGTTAAAGTTAACTTTTTGCTTGTAATGTCGCAACGCCTTGGGTTATCTTTGCAGAACAAAAATAGAGGGGTGGTTCCCTCGCATTTTGGATAAATTTTCATAATTTATAGTTTTTTGGTTGGTTAATAGCATAAAAACTCAGTCATTAATTTGACTGGGTTTTTTTGTTTTAATACTTTTGGAACAGATATTGTAATCGCAGTATAAAATTCAATTCGAAATGAAAAAATACTTATTCCTGTTATTGCTTTTTATTACTGTGAGTTTCAATACCCAAAAACCGGAAGCTTATGATACTGGTGAATGGTTCAAATTCCGAATCCACTATGGCTTTATCAATGCCGGATACGCAACTCTGGAGCTAAAAGAAGCCGTTCGCGACAACAAAAAAGTGTACCACGCCGTTGGCAAAGGATATACTGTCGGAATGTCGCGTTTTTTCTTTAAAGTAGACGACAATTATGAAAGCTACTTTGATAAAGCCAACAACAAACCTTACCAATTTGTTAGAAAAATTGACGAAGGCGGTTACACCAAAAATCAGGAAGGATTCTTCAATCAGGCGAGCAACAAAATCTTAGTTAAAAACTATAAGAACAATACCGAGAAAACATTTCCGGTTACCGAGAATGTACAAGATATCGTTTCAACGTTCTATTTCCTTAGAAACCATCCGAATATCGACAAACTCAAACCGGGAGAATCCATTGTAGTAGATATGTTTTTTGATGATGAAATTTATAAATTCAAATTAAAGTTCTTGGGCAGAGAAGAATTAAAAACTAAATTTGGTACCGCACAAACCATGATATTCAGACCTTTAGTTCAATCCGGAAGGGTTTTTAAAGAAGAAGAAAGTCTAACCGTCTGGATATCCGATGATGAAAACAAAATACCATTGCGCATTAAAGCCAGTTTGGCTGTTGGTTCTCTTAAAGCCGATTTAGAAGGATTCAAAGGACTCAAAAATCCGTTTATGGTGAAATTGAAAAAATAATGAACAACAAAACAACAAACTACCACGAAGTTCTCTCCGATTTAGAAGAAAAGTTTGAGGCCATAAATCAAAAAACCGAAACCCATCTCGAAGGCTTACTTTGGGCCAAACCCATTACTTATTGGGACTACATCCAAACTGATGCCTTGCTGAATTTGCAAACACAAAGAACGGTATTACCCGACGAAATGGTATTTATCATGTACCATCAAGTTAATGAGTTGTTGTTCAAAATGATACTATGGGAAATCAAACAATTGTGTCATACTGAAAAACCGGAAACTGCATTTTTTACGGAAAAACTACGAAGAATCAGCCGCTATTTCGACATGTTGACCACTTCGTTTGACATCATGGGAGACGGAATGGAAGTAGCACAATACATGAAATTCCGCAACACACTTACGCCGGCCAGCGGTTTTCAAAGTGCACAATACCGCTTAATTGAATTCTCTTCGACCGATTTAATCAACTTAATCGATTATCGCTTCCGAGCTACCATCGACAGAAACACGCCTTACTCTCACGCGTTCGAACACTTGTATTGGCAAGCGGCCGGAAAAGATTACCAAACCGGCGAAAAGTCGTATCTGATTTTAGAATTCGAAAGAAAATACCGCGAGGAATTCCTTCGATACATGGAAGAGTACAATACCATCAACATCTGGCAAAAATTCAAACAACTTCCGGGAGAAGACCAACAAAATCCTGAGTTGGTTAAAGCCATGCGCCATTACGATTACACTGTGAATATCACTTGGGTAATGGGTCATTTGAATGCCGCCAAAAAATACATCGAAAGTGGACAAGGTTCCGGAGAAGCCACCGGCGGAAGCGATTGGAAAAAATACATGCATCCTAAATACCAACGCCGCATCTTTTTCCCGGAATTATGGTCGGAAGAAGAATTAAAAAACTGGGGAGAAGGATTGTAATATGAAGTTAAATATCTTTCGAATTGTCTTTGCAGCGCTAGTGCTCACTTCTTTTGTGGTTTCTTGTAACCAATCAAAAGAAGAAGCCTTTGTGGAAGAAAAACCAAAGCCTAAATTAATTGATTTTGGTTTTAACCTGCACGATTTTAACGTAGTAAATGATACAGTAAAATCAGGTGATACTTTCGGAAGCCTACTCCAAAAACAAAACCTCAACGGCAAACAAGTTTACGATGTTGTTGCCCAAGTAAAAGATACTTTTGATGTAAGATCCATCCGAATTGGGAAGCCTTACACCATCTTGAGAAGCAAAAACAGAACCCACAAAATTCAGTATTTCATCTACCAACCGGATAAGATAAACTACTATGTGATTGATTTGAGAGATTCGGTCACAGCCTACCAAAAAACGCGACCTTTAACGTTCAAAACCCGAACTATAGCAGGCGCTTTAAACGGTTCCTTATCAGAAACCTTAGCCAACGAAAAAGTAGACCCGGCATTAGCGGCTAAAATTGCCAAAATCTATGCTTGGTCCATCGACTTCTTCAAACTCCAAAAAGGCGATAAATTCGGATTAACCTTCACTGAACGCTACATCAACGACACAGTTTATGATGGTGTCGACAGTTTAAAGGCTTCCTTCTTTGAATACAAAGGCAAAAAAATATACGCCTTTCCTTTCTCTCCCGACGGCAGTTCCAAAAAGCAACAATACTTCGACGAAGAAGGGAAAACGCTTAAAAACTTTTTCTTGAAAGCGCCTTTAAAGTTTGTCAACATTACTTCGCGTTATTCCAAAAGCCGATTCCATCCGGTTCAAAAAAGATGGAAAGCCCACAACGGAACAGATTATGCGGCGCCAACCGGAACGCCTATCATGACTACCGCTGCCGGGGTTGTAGAACAAGCCGGTTATACGACCGGAAACGGGAATTTTGTTAAAGTAAAACACGATCGAACCTATTCGACACAATACTTACACATGTCTAAAATTTTGGTAAAACGCGGCCAAAGAGTTACCCAAGGACAAATTATCGGAAAAGTGGGCAGTACCGGTTTAGCTACCGGACCACATGTGTGTTATCGCTTTTGGAAAAACGGCTTACAAGTAGATGCTTTGCGTTTAAAATTGCCTACCTCTACTCCAATGGAAGCCAAATACAAACAACAATTTTTGGAGCAAATTAAACCGCTCAAAAAGGTATTGGACAGCATCGCCGAACTCAAATTCAGAAGATAATTTATATTTTTTTGCTTACTACAACGTTAGCGTAAAAGGCCTCGTATTTTTTTACAATCTATATTTGTAAATTTGTGCTTCAAATGTAAAAAAATGGCATTAGCACAAATCAATCCGACAGTTACGGGAGCTTGGGAAAAACTCACCCAACATCATGCACAAATCAGCAACAATTCCTTGAAGGAAATGTTTTCCAACGATTCGCAAAGAGCGGAAAAATTTCATATCCAATGGCAGGATTTTTTAGTCGATTATTCTAAAAACATACTCAACCAAGAGACCATCAACTTACTATTGGATTTGGCTAAGGAAGTACAACTTCAAGAAGCCATTAGCCAATATTTTAAGGGCGATGCCATCAATCAAACCGAAAACAGAGCCGTACTTCACACCGCTTTGCGTTCGCCTGAAAACCAAGTTGTTTTGGTAGACGGAGAAAACGTAATACCTGAAGTTTTTGCTGTTAAACATAAAATCAAAGCGTTCTCCAACGAAGTAATTTCGGGAGAACGAAAAGGATTCACCGGAAAACCGTTTACAGATGTAGTGAATATAGGTATTGGCGGTTCCGACCTTGGTCCGGCTATGGTGGTGGAAGCGTTGCAATTCTACAAAAACCATTTGAACGTTCATTTTGTTTCCAATGTTGACGGCGATCACGTGAACGAAATCATCAAAAAACTGAATCCGGAAACGACCCTTTTCGTCATCGCTTCCAAAACGTTTACCACGCAAGAAACCTTGTCAAATGCGGAAACTATTCGTGCTTGGTTTTTACAATCAGCCAAACAAGAAGATGTAGCTAAACACTTCGTTGCGGTTTCCACTAACATTCAAAAAGTAACCGAGTTCGGCATTAATCCCGACAATATTTTCCCTATGTGGGATTGGGTTGGCGGACGTTTTTCGCTTTGGAGTGCCGTTGGATTATCCATCAGCTTAGCCGTTGGATTCGAGTATTTTGACGAACTGTTAGCCGGCGCTCACGAAATGGACAATCATTTCAAAAAGGAGTCTTTCGACAAAAACATACCGGTTATTTTAGCGCTTTTAACCATTTGGTACAACAACTTTTTCGGTGCCGAAAGCGAAGCCTTGATTCCGTACACTCAATACCTTCAAAAATTAGCGCCCTACTTACAACAAGGCATCATGGAAAGCAACGGAAAAAGTGTAGGTCGCAATGGTAAACCGGTCAATTACCAAACCGGAACCATTATTTGGGGCGAACCGGGAACCAACTCACAACATGCCTTTTTCCAATTAATTCACCAAGGCACCAAATTAATTCCGACTGATTTTATCGGATTTGTAAAACCGTTGTACGGCAACGAAGACCATCACAATAAATTGATGTCGAACTTCTTCGCCCAAACCGAAGCTTTACTCAACGGCAAAACCGAAAGTCAGGTTAGAGCCGAATTTGAAAAACAAAACATCACAGGTGCTAAAGCAGAATATCTTCTACCGTTTAAAGTGTTTACCGGTAATAAACCCACCAACACCATTTTAATCGACAAGCTAACGCCAAAATCATTAGGATCATTAATTGCTTTATACGAACATAAGATTTTTGTACAAGGCGTAATCTGGAATATTTTCAGTTACGACCAATGGGGTGTTGAGTTAGGGAAACAATTGGCCAACTCTATCTTAGACGAAATCCATTCGGGAACCGTTAAAAACCACGACAATTCAACCGAATTCTTACTAAAGCATTTTTTGAAAAACAAATAGCCTTAAACAAAAGTTAATCATACCTCATTTTTTCTTAATATTTTCTTAACGGCCGAGTTTGTTTAAAATTGAACTTTTGCAGAAATTTTAAACAAACTCTAAAATGAGAAAAATTAAAGCGAATTATTTTGTGTGGATTTTTACTTTGTTTACAGCATTGGCTTTTTCGCAAGGTAAAGTAAATGGTATCGTTCTTGATGCTGAGTCTAATATGGGACTGCCTGGTGTAAACGTATCCGTAAAAGGAACAAACGAAGGCACCACAACTGATTCTGAGGGTAAATTCAGCATTACTACTAAAACCCAAACAGGACAATTGGTGTTCACTTTCGTTGGGTTTCAAACAAAAACAGTAAATTTTTCAGTAGAAAAATCGGGAACAATTGATTTGGGAAAAATAAATATGGCTTCCGAATCAAACCAATTGGAAGAAATTGTAATCAAATCAAGTGTCATCGACATTGCTAAAGACAGAAAGACGCCGATTGCTGTTTCTACCATTAAATCAGCGGAAATAGTTGAAAAATTAGGTTCTCAAGAATTCCCTGAAATCTTAAACAATACACCGTCGGTATATGCTACAAAATCGGGTGGTGGATTTGGAGATTCAAGAGTTAACATTCGTGGTTTCTCTCAAGAAAACATAGCCGTAATGATTAACGGTGTTCCGGTAAACGATATGGAAAACAGCAGGGTGTTTTGGAGCAACTGGGCCGGTTTATCCGACGTGACTTCTGCCATGCAGGTTCAAAGAGGTCTTGGTTCTTCCAAATTAGCTATTTCTTCTGTAGGTGGAACTATCAATGTTGTTACCAAATCATCTGACTTAAAAAAAGGAGGTACCCTTTCTTCTACTATCGGAAATGACGATTACTTAAAAACAGTAATGTCTTATTCCAGTGGCAAATTAGACAATGGATTTTCAACTTCCGTTTTGTTGAGTCAAACTTTTGGAGACGGATATGTTGACGGAACAAAATTTGCCGGCGCTAACTATTTTGTGGCTTTAGGCTATGAATTGAATAAAAAACACGATTTTCAAATCACCTTTACCGGAGCTCCGCAATGGCACAACCAAAGATCAGCTGCACCTACCATAGCCGATTACATCAAATATGGTGATGGTGTGGGCGAACCTAACATCCGATACAACTCGGATTGGGGTTATTTGAACGGAAGAGAATACAGTTTCAGAACCAATTACTACCACAAACCGGTGGCCTCCTTAAATTGGGACTGGAAAATCAACGAAACTACTAAGTTATCAACTGTAATTTACGGTTCTTGGGGACGCGGTGGCGGAAGTAATGGTGCCGGTGCTATCAGAGGAAATCGTTTCTTTTCAAATAGTTTAAGAACCGCAAACGGATTAATCAACGTTGATTTAATCAATGCCTATAATTCCGGTCAACAAGTAACCATTGGAACAACCAACTTTACCCGTTCACAAATCAACGGTGATTTCCAAAACTCTGCATCAACCGGCAATAATGCCACCAACGGTATTTCTAAAATTTCTTCAATTAACTCTCATAACTGGTATGGAGGAATTGTAAACTTGAACAAAAAAATCAATGATAAGTTTACGTTGGATTTTGGTTTAGATGCCAGAACTTACAGAGGTATTCACTTCCAAAATTTAAATGATTTGTTAGGAGCAGATAATTATGCTGATAACTTTGATGTCAACAATCCTAACAGAGTTTTGAGCTTTGAATACTCAACCAAACCGCATTTTAACCCTTTCTTCAACTCGGATTACCAACAAAAAATCAATTACAACAACGATGGATTGGTAAGATGGTATGGTGCTTTTACTCAGTTAGAATATGCCACAGAAAAACTAACTGCTTTTGTACAAGCTGCGATTTCACAACAAGGATTCAGAAGAGATGACTATTTTAAATACCTTACTACAGATCCATTATATTCTACTGATTATGAGAATATTTTAGGCGGAAACATCAAAGGTGGTTTGAACTATAACATCAACAAAAATCACAATGTTTTCATTAATTCGGGATACTATTCAAAACAACCTT
>JBIIXM010000310.1:0-2656 GCA_044338435.1 Flavobacterium sp.
AATTTCCTCCGGTTGGAGTGTGGTGTATTGGTAGTAAATGATCCCGATTCCTATCAAAAGAGGAATGAGGATAGTGAGCCATTTACGAAGTTGTTTTTTCAAGGTTTAGGTAAGAGAATTGTCGTTTTCGTTAGGGAAAACCAACCAAGGCTTGAAGGTTTTAGCTTCTTCAAAATCCATGATGGCATACGACATAATAATGATGATGTCGCCTTTGTGCACTTTACGAGCAGCCGGTCCGTTAAGGGTAATTTCGCCGGAGTTTTTTAACCCTTTGATAACGTAGGTTTCGAAACGCTCGCCATTGTTCACATTCACTATAGACACTTTTTCGCCTTCAATTAGGTTAGAAGCATCCATTAAGGCTTCATCAATGGTGATGCTGCCAATATAATTTAAATCGGCACCGGTAACTTTAACGCGGTGTATTTTAGATTTTACTACTTGAATTTGCATGGGGCAAAGTTAATTAATTTAATGAAATAGTGTCAATCAATCGGACATTGTTGACAAAAACCGCAATGAAAGCACGGTATTTTTTATTTTGGCTTTTACGAGCGCAAGGCAACAAAGTGGCTTCGTCGGCAATTTGAAAGTATTCTAACGCAAAAGCAGGATGTTTGGCAAAGCTTTTTTGAACCCATTGGGTAACGTCGGTGGCCGACTTTTTAGCGAATAGTTCCCGACTCTCCAGCAATATTTTATAGATGATTGCCGCTTCTTTTCGTTCGGCATCCGTCAGTCTTTCGTTTCTCGAGCTCATGGCTAAGCCGTTGGGTTCTCTTAAAATCGGGCAGCCAATTACGTTTACCGGAAGTTTTTCTTTAACAGTCATTTTTTTTACGATTTGCAACTGTTGGAAATCTTTCTCGCCAAAATAGGCATTGGTGGGTTTTACAATTTCGAACAATCGTTTTACAATCGTGCCAACGCCGTTAAAATGGCCGGGGCGAAATTGTCCTTCCATTTGGTCTTCCAAACCGTCAAAATCAAAAGATTCCGAAACGGTGTTGCCTTGATAAATATCGTCCACGCTAGGAGCAAACACTATAATTTTATCAGAAACAGTTTTAATTTTGGCCACATCGGCTTCTAAGGTTCTGGGGTATTTGGCCAAATCATCGGCGTTGTTGAACTGCGTTGGGTTGACAAAAATACTGATGACGGTCAAATCGTTATTCGCCACAGCTGCTCGCAACAAAGACAAATGGCCTTCGTGCAAAGCGCCCATAGTAGGCACAAAACCAATAGTAGAAGAGGTTTTAGAAACAGCAGCTAAATGAGCAACTAATTCATTTTGATTGTTAAAAATGAGCATTGGCTTTGGTAAATGAGTTGCAAACTTACTATTTTCATAAATAACTGCATAAATTTTTGTACTTTTGCCTGTTTTTTATTGCCAATAAATAAAGTTACAAAAATTATGGAAGATAAGAGGATATTGTATGTATCATCTGAAGTGGTGCCTTACTTGGCTGAAAATGAGGTTTCTTTAATGTCGTATGACGTTCCTAAAATGATTAATGATCAAGGAGGACAAATAAGAATATTTATGCCACGATACGGGAATATCAATGAAAGAAGGCATCAATTACACGAAGTGATTCGTTTGTCCGGAATGAATTTAGTGGTAAATGACTTAGACATGCCTTTGATTATCAAAGTAGCTTCTATTCCTAAAGAAAGAATCCAGGTTTATTTTATCGATAATGACGAGTATTTCAAGCGCAAAGCTACTTTCAGCGATGAGGACGGAGTGTTGTATCCGGATAATGATGAGCGCGCTATTTTCTTTGCCAAAGGTGTAGTAGAAACGGTGAAAAAACTCAATTGGGTACCTGATATTATTCATGTTCACGGCTGGATGGCCAGCTTGTTGCCTGTTTATATGAAACATTATTACAAAGACGAGGCCTTGTTTTCGGATACCAAAATTGTAACTTCTGTTTACAGTCAGTCTTTTGACGGGAATTTGGATCAGGAAATGATCAATAAAGTTAAGTTTGACAATATCCCTGAAGACGCAGTAAAAGAATTGGAAACACCTAATTACGACCATTTGATTATGGCAGCTGTAAAACACTCCGATGGCGTGATTATAGCGTCTGACAATGTATCGGCAAGTTTAACAAAATTTATAGAATCTTCAGAGAAACCTTTTTTACCTTTCACCCCGAAAGATAAATTCGCTGAAGCATACACGCAGTTTTACAAAACCATGCTTTCATAAAAATTACTACATTTTATGTTTAAAAAATCATTTTTACAACAGTTCGCATTAGGGCTTACCGCTTTGACTTTATTGGTGTCATGTGACAAAGATTATAACGAAATCGGGACCGATATTGTAGGCGACGATCATTTTGGATTTGAATTGTACAGCGGCGCTACTGTTAAAGCATACAACCAAAAGTTAGGGCCAATCGCGTCTAACAATTTACCGATTAACGCACTAGGATTTTACGAAAACCCTGCTTTCGGAACTACACAAGCTAATTTTGTGACACAAGTAGAATTAGGAACTTCTGATCCTCAATTTAACAATATTGATCCTGAAGATTACGATACACAACCTACTGCAATTGACAGTGTTGTTTTAGATATTCCTTATTTCAGTACGCTTTTAGATGAAGATGAGGACGGTGTTAAAACCTAT
>JBIIXM010000311.1:0-2646 GCA_044338435.1 Flavobacterium sp.
TTCGGAACCAGTATTGGTTTAATTGTTTCGTTCCTGTTGCTTTGTTTGTGGGCCATCGTTCCGTTTTTCATTTCGCTTAAAAAATTCAACAAAAAAGATTTGTAACATGAAAACCGATATCCGAAACAGAAAAGACATAGAGAAATTGGTCAACACCTTTTACGAAAAAATAAAAACCGACGAGGTTATTGGCTATTTGTTTACCGAGGTGGCTCATGTGAATTGGGAAAATCATTTGCCTAAAATGTACAGCTTCTGGGAAAACATTCTTTTCTTTACCGGAAATTACGAAGGCAATCCGATGGCGAAGCACAAAGAATTGCATGAAAAAAGTCCCATGAATCCAACACATTTTGGCCATTGGAACAAACTTTTTATCGAAACAGTAGACAAACTTTTTGAAGGACCAAAAGCCGAAGAAATTAAAAACAGGGCGCTGAACATTTCAGCCGCCATGATGTATAAAACGTTGAGCTGATGACACATCAAATTATTTTAATCTTTCACTTATTGGCCGCTGCCGTATGGGTTGGCGGTCATCTCTTTTTGTCTATTCGCTATTTGCCCGAAGCTTTGAAAAAGAGAGACGCTTCCATTTTGGTGAACTTTAAAGACAAATTTGAACCCGTAGGCTTGCCATCATTGGTTACTCTGCTCGTGACCGGAATTTTAATGGCATATCATTATGATGTCACTTTTACCCAGTGGTTTTCATTTTCCAACGGCATAGAAAAAGTGGTTTCTACCAAATTGTTACTGCTTTTCCTCTCAATTGGCATGGCGATTAATGCACAACTATTCGTCTTCCCGAAAATCAAATCCGAACGCTTAATGCCCGTAGCAATACAAATTGTAACGATAACCGTTATTGGCGTTGCGATGTTGGTTTTAGGAAGCTTGGTTAGAATTGGAGGTTTATAGTTTTTCCTTCTTTATAAAAACTTCCTTTGTTTTGGATTCGTTTCAATGAAAAAGCCACTATCGGGATACTTACTTCAATGCAGTTTTTTAATTCCAAAAAGTCTTTGGAAACCGAATGCTCTTGTTCCATTTTTTGACATTGCTTTTTCCAAATCTGCAATTGGTTTAGCGTCTTTTTTAAATCAATATCGTGCCGAACTATACCCGCGTTGTGTTGCATAATGGTTTGTAGCTTTTCTTTCAAAGTCGATACCCATTCGGAAGATACGGCTTTTCCTTTTCGTTTGAAATCATTCGGTGTTTTTGGTGTAAATGATACACTTTTCACAGCTGTTTCGCTTAAATAATTGAAAATCTGATGCGCATACACCAACGCTTCCAATAAAGAATTCGAAGCCAATCGATTCGCACCATGCAAACCCGTTCGGGAACATTCGCCACAAGCCAACAAATTTTCTATCGAAGTTTGACCGTTTCGGTTCACCCCTATGCCGCCGCACAAATAATGCTGCGTCGGAATCACCGGAATCCAATCTTTGGCAACATCAACGCCTACCAATAAACAATTCTGATAAATCGTCGGAAAGTGATTTTGGAATGCGATTAGGTCCAAATGGGTACAATCTAAATAAACACAAGCCTCACCCGCTTTTTTCAGCTCGGTTTCAATGCTTCTAGACACTATATCGCGCGACGCTAATTCTCCTCGACTATCATAATCAAACATAAATCGGTTTCCGTTCTTGGTTTTCAATTGCCCACCAAAACCGCGAACCGCCTCAGAAATTAAAAATGTTGCAGCCGAATTGAGCGCATACAAAGCCGTCGGGTGAAATTGGATAAATTCCATATCACTGATTGTAGCCTTTGCCCGAATCGCCATCGCAATCCCATCGCCGGTAGCGATTTTCGGATTGGTCGTTTGTTGGTACACTTGACCAATTCCTCCGGTTGCTAAAATGGTAAAGCGAGAATAGATATTGAAAATTTCGTTTCTTT
The DNA here is from genome assembly GCA_044338435.1 of Flavobacterium sp. Classification (GTDB taxonomy): domain Bacteria; phylum Bacteroidota; class Bacteroidia; order Flavobacteriales; family Flavobacteriaceae; genus Flavobacterium. The sequence goes on from JBIIXM010000311.1 coordinate 1,921, forward strand.
TTTCTTCTAAAACATAGACGCCTTGACACACATTGTCACACATAATTAAATCAATCGCAAAATGAAAATCGAGGATTGCTATATTCTTTTGCTGATGGGCTTTAGCCAAAATAGCTCTCTCAATTTCACGCCCGGTTTGGTCTTTAAAATGCACCACGCGATGGTTGGAATGACCGCCTTCTTTGGATAAATCTAAATGACCTTTTTCATTCAAATCAAAATGAGTTCCCCACTGAATTAACTCGTTTAAACGTTTTGGCCCTTCACTAACTACCATTTCCACCACTTCACGATCACACAAACCATCACCACAGATTAAAGTATCATTGATGTGCTTTTCAAAATCATCGGTTACGCCATCCATCACCACAGCAATACCACCTTGCGCATATTTGGTGTTGGATTCGTCTTCGTTGGATTTAGTTACAATCAAAATTTTTCGTTCTGGGAATTGTTGGGCCAATTTAATAGCCACTGTAAGTCCGGCAATGCCCGAACCCAAAATCAAATAATCGGCAGTTAGCTTCATTTTTTCGATAATTCAAGCATTCGTTTGATAGGAATAATGGCTTTTTCCGCTACTTTTTTAGGAACTTTAATTTCAGGAGATTCATGGAGCAAACAGTCGTAAACTTTGCGCAGAGTATTGAGTTTCATAAACCCACATTCACTGCAAGCGCAAGTATTGTCTTCTATTGAAGGGGCGGGAATTAGTATTTTATGAGG
>JBIIXM010000312.1:0-2636 GCA_044338435.1 Flavobacterium sp.
AATACTGTCGTTATTCATCTTAACATAATCAGCATTGTTAGCTTTCTCCGCACCGGCTAATGATAATTTAGCGGTTTCGATAGCGCCCGATTTGTTACCCATTTTAGCTTGGATTAACGATTTCAAACGCAAATGCCAAAAAGGAACATCATCCGGTTTAGCCATAGATACTGCTTTGTTTACATATTCTAAAGCTTTGTTTAAATCACCTTCTGATTGGTATAAATATTGAGCCGATGAAAAGTAGTCTCCAGCTGTTGGACCGGCTAATACTTTAGTAATACTGGCCATAGCAGCTTTTTGCGTTGGCACTTCAAACTTAACGGAAACCATTGTTTTTTCCCATGAAATATCTAAAGTTGCACTGTCATTGGTTAAATTATTGATGGCGATGGTAAAAGTTTCTACGTTATTACCCAAAGTAATCGGGTCAACATTGGTTCTCAAAGCTACTTTGTTTTCATCCCATTTTTCCGGAGTTCCCCAATTGTCAGTATCAGTGTAGAAAACCACTTCCCACATATCAGCCTTTGGTGTAGTGAAAATAGCATATTTACCTTTCTTTAAAGTATTGCCTTTAATCACAACATCTTCACTAAAACTAACCATTGAATTCTGATTGGCACCAGTTCTCCAAAGACGACCAAATGGAACTAAATCTCCAAAAACAGGTCTTCCTTTAGCGCTTGGTCTGGAATACTCAACGGTTACATCTGTCAATCCAACTACTTGGTTTAAAGTAGATTTCGGACTCGGCTGTGGCGTTTTCACTTGGGCTTCAATCGTAAAATTGGCTATCAATACAGCCAATGCTAAAATAATTTTTCTCATGATGTTTTATTTAGTTTGTTCAAAATTACAAATTGTGTGAGTTTCAAATGTTAATTAAAACTTAAATGAAATTATTTTTGTTTAACTTTTATCTTTTATGGTTAAACAATTTGTATTTTTACACCAAAGTTAAATCAACATGAAAATTTATACCTTACATACCAAACAAAACTTGCCCATTTCTTTAGACGAAGCTTGGGCGTTTCTATCTGACCCTAAAAATCTAAAAACTATTACACCTGATTATATGGGTTTCAAAACCTTGTCCGGAGATGACAGGCCAATGTTTCCCGGACAAATCATCCAATATATTGTAACACCGGTTTTAGGTATACCTATGAAATGGGTAACCGAAATTACGCATGTAGTGGACAAAAAATATTTTGTTGATGAACAACGATTTGGTCCATACGCACTGTGGCATCACAAACACTTTTTAAAAGAAATTCCGGGTGGTGTAGAGATGGAAGATATCGTGGATTACAAAGTACCAATGGGCTTTATTGGACAATTGGTGCATCCGTTTTTGGTGAAACCTAAATTGAAGGAAATCTTTGATTACCGTCACAAAAAACTAACCGAATTATTTGGAGAATTCAAAGAAAAATAAGATGAAAAACATTTTACTCATAGGCGGTTCTTACGGAATCGGTTTAGCGATTGCTAAAGAATTGCAATACGAAAACAAAGTATTCGTAGCTTCCAGAACTAAAGAAGCGATAAGTGATATGAACGTAACACACATCACGTTTGATGCGGCAACTGATGTTCTTAATACTGCACTTTTACCTGAAGTTATTGACGGATTTGTGTATTGTCCGGGCAGCATCAATTTACGCCCGTTTCGAGGATTAAAACCGGAAGCATTTGAAAGCGATTTGCAAATCAACTTTATTAGTATGATCAAAGTGCTTCAAAGTGTATTGCCTAATTTATCAGCGGCAAACCAATCGAGTGTTGTTTTATTTAGTTCAGTGGCAGCCGGAATGGGAATGCCTTTTCACACCAGTGTTGCCGCGGCCAAAGGAGCTATCGAAGGTTTTGCCAAAGCTTTAGCAGCCGAGTATGCTCCGAAAATCAGAGTGAATGTCATAGCACCTTCGTTGACCGATACGCCATTGGCTGAAAAATTCTTGAGTAATGAGGAGAAAAAAGAAAAATCGGCCCAACGTCACCCTTTAAAGAGAGTCGGTACTGCCGAAGACATGGCTAAAACCGCAAGATTTCTATTAAGCGAAGACAGTTCATGGATTTCAGGTCAGATTTTCCATGTAGATGGCGGTATGTCGACTTTGTTGGTAAATAATTAAAGTTTAACAAGATTAAGCTAATGAACATATTCTGGTTTAGACGCGACTTGCGATTAGAGGATAACGCCGGATTCTTTCACGCTCTACAAAGTGATAAGGAAGTTTTACCTATTTTTATTTTTGATCAAAACATACTTTCGCAATTGCCTAAGAACGATTCGAGAGTAACATTCATACATGATCAACTATCGAAAATACAAAGTCAGCTTCAAAAAATCGGCAAGTCATTAGCGGTTTTTTACGGAGATCCGTTCGAAGTTTACAACAGTATATTGTCTGAAAACAGCATAAAAACGGTTTATACCAACCACGATTATGAACCATATGCCAGGAAGCGCGATTTAGAATTGTTCCAACTTTTTAAAGAGTTCGGCATCGAATTCAAAACCAGTAAAGACCAGGTTATTTTTGAGAAAAGCGAAGTCACAAAAGACGATGGTTCGCCTTATGTTGTTTATACACCATACTCCAATAAATGGAAAGAAAACTTCAAAA
>JBIIXM010000313.1:0-2634 GCA_044338435.1 Flavobacterium sp.
ACTTAAGGTGTTTATGACGGCCAGTCCGGAAACCCGTGCTCGAAGACGTTATGATGAATTGCAAGCCAAAGGACAAGAGGTTTCTTTTGAAGCTGTTTTAAAAAATGTAGAGGAGCGCGATTACATTGATACCCACAGAGATGATTCGCCTTTGCTTATGGCTGATGGCGCTATCGAGATTGACAATTCCGCACTTACCCGAGAGGAACAATTTGACGCTGTCTTAGCCTTGGTGGACCAAGTCTCGAAATCGTTGTAAATATTTTTTTTTCTCAATATAAATAGTAGATTTACGGGTTGTTATTTACTAAAACCAAAAACCATTATTTATGAGTATAAAAAACAGATTAATTGCCATGAATTTCTTTCAGTTCTTTGTCTGGGGTGCTTGGCTTATTACCATTGCCAACTTTTGGTTTGGCACGAAACAATGGGACGGAACCCAATTCGGATTGGTATTCGGAACGATGGGAATTGCCTCTTTGTTTATGCCGACTTTAACCGGTATCATAGCCGACCGTTGGGTGAATGCCGAACGACTTTACGGGATTTTACATATAGCTTATGCTTTGGTTTTGTTTTACCTTCCGCAAGTTACCACACCGGAAAATTTCATTTACGTGATGTTGGTGGCGATGTGTTGCTATATGCCAACCATTGCACTTTCTAATTCCATTTCTTATACGGCTTTGAAAAATAATGCCGACAGTGATGTGGTGAAAGATTTTCCACCTATTCGTGTTTGGGGAACTATTGGTTTTATTGCAGCGATGTGGTTGACCAACTTGTCCGGAAACAAAGCTACAGCCTTTCAGTTTTATATAGCCGGAATTGCGGCTGTTTTGTTAGGATTGTATGCTTTTACTTTACCGCAATGTAAACCGCAACACACCAAAGGCGAAAAGGCTTCGTTTATGGAATCTTTGGGGTTGGAAGCCTTTAAGTTGTTTGGTACCTATAAGATGGCATTGTTCTTTATCTTCTCTATGTTTTTGGGTGGTGCTTTGCAGTTGACCAACGCGTATGGCGATGTCTTTTTGGATGAATTTAAAAACGTTCCGGAATATGCCGATTCTTTCGTGGTGAAGTATTCTACCATTATTATGTCGATTTCTCAAGTTTCGGAGACCTTATTCATCTTGGCGATTCCGTTTTTCTTAAAACGATTCGGTATCAAACAAGTGATGCTGATTTCGATGTTGGCTTGGGTATTGCGTTTTGGGTTGTTTGCTTACGGAAATCCAACAGATGGTTTGTGGATGATTATTTTGTCGTGTATTGTTTACGGTATGGCGTTTGATTTCTTCAACATATCAGGTTCATTGTTCGTGGAAACGTCTACCAATGCCAAAATTCGTTCTTCGGCTCAAGGTTTGTTTATGATGATGACCAACGGTTTTGGAGCAGTTTTGGGAAGCTTTACTTCCGGCTGGGCGATAGATAAATTCTTTACCCACGACGGTGCCAGAGATTGGCACAGCATCTGGTTGGCTTTTGCGGCTTATTCTTTAGTGATTGCAGTATTGTTTGCCGTGATGTTTAAACACAAGCACGATCCGAATGCGGTAGCCAATGTGAGTCATTAATTTAAAAGTGCTTACTATAAAAATAAAACCTGATAAGTTGTAAACTTGTCAGGTTTTTTTGTAGCCAAGAATGCGATGCGAATCCCGTCTAGCCCCGATAGGAGCAAACCGCCTTGCGGTGCGGATAGCGGGAAAATGCCCCGAAGCTTCGGGGTGAAAATGCCCGAGCCATTCGCTTCTGAAAAACAACCAACTAACAATAGTTTTTTCCGGTGTAATTGTTTTGTAATTAAGAAATTATGTTTAATTTTGCACACCTTTTGGCGGAGTAGAGTTTCCATTAGGGTTTACCAATTAAAATCTAACACTGCTGTGTTTGTTTTCGCATCAAGAAACTCTGGCAACATAGCATACAAATTTTTTATCAGCATGGCTGTATTAAACAAAGAACAAGAAGCGTTTTTAAATGAATTTAACTGGCACAACTATGCCGAAGGTATTGACGCGGTAGATGAGAAAAACTTGAAAGAGTTTGAAGATTTAGTAACTAAAACTTTTATCTCAACTGACCAAGAAGAAGTAGTAGAAGGTGTAGTAGTAAGAATTACTGAAAGAGACGCTATTGTTGACATCAACGCGAAATCTGAAGGAGTTATTTCTTTGAATGAGTTCCGTTACAATCCAAACTTAAAAGTTGGAGACAAAGTTGAGGTATTGATTGACGTTCGTGAGGACAAAACAGGTCAATTGGTATTGTCACACAGAAAAGCAAGAACTATCAAATCATGGGATCGTGTTATTGCGGCTAATGAAACCGGAGAAATCGTTCAAGGTTTTGTTAAATGCAGAACTAAAGGTGGTATGATTGTGGACGTTTTCGGAATTGAGGCGTTCTTACCAGGTTCACAAATTGATGTGAAACCAATCCGTGATTACGATGTATACGTGAACAAAATGATGGAATTCAAAGTGGTAAAAATTAACCACGAATTCAAAAACGTTGTTGTTTCTCACAAAGCGCTTATCGAAGCTGATATCGAAGTTCAGAAAAAAGAAATTATTGGTCAATTAGAAAAAGGACAAGTATTAGAAGGTGTTGTTAAAAACA
>JBIIXM010000024.1:0-10437 GCA_044338435.1 Flavobacterium sp.
TAATGATTACTTCTTGTCGAAGTCAGATTGATATTATACAAAATAATCTAACAAAGGAGGAAAATTCCATTGTCAACAATTTTTTAGACTCAGAATTAAAAAATCAATTGTACAAAAAATTCAATGGTTATGAAATAGTTATTATTGAAGATGCGGGTAACGGAATTAAAAGTTTAAACGCATATGAATATGCTTACTCAGATTTTCATTTGAATGTAAAAAATATAACTCCAGAAGATAATTTACGATTAGGTTGGATATTAGACAGTCTAGAGATAAAAAAATACAGAGAAAAAATAATCAATATAGATCCATACGTATGGAAAGTTACCGATTTTAAAAATATAAAAGTGAAATTATTAAAATTTGAAGAATTAACTAAAACTACAAACAACGGTAGATATCTTAAAAAAAAATTAATAATTTTTTTGTCAAAACCTTTGTTAATAGATGAGTATAATGCTCTATTAAGTTTTGAAATAGGTAACGGAGATTTAGGTTTTAACCCTATTACTCACTTCACGGCGTTAATGAAAAAGAAAAATAATAAATGGGAAGTAGAAACAAGTTATTGGGATGGAGTTATGGACTAATTAATAAAGCCTTCAAAGAAGAAACCTTTCAAAAAACAATTTCAAAACATTATTTTACCACTGCTTTTTATATTTTTGCAGCATTATGGCAAAACAAGAAGATTTATTTAAGAATGTAGTTTCGCACGCTAAAGAATACGGATTTATTTTTCCGTCGAGCGAAATTTACGATGGTTTGAGCGCAGTGTACGATTACGCTCAAAACGGAGTCGAATTAAAAAAGAACATTAGAGAATATTGGTGGAAAGCCATGGTGCAAATGCATGAAAACATTGTCGGTTTAGACGCCGCGATTTTGATGCATCCTACCACTTGGAAAGCTTCAGGTCACGTGGACGCGTTTAACGATCCGCTCATAGACAACAAAGACTCTAAAAAAAGATACCGAGCCGACGTTTTAATTGAGGATTATGCCGAAAAATTAAACCTGAAAGCGAAAAAAGAAATTGAAAAAGCCCGCGAGCGTTTTGGCGCTACTTTCGATGAAGAGCAATACAAAACCACCAATCCGCGTGTAATGGAATATTTGGCCAAAGAGCGTGAAATTCTGGAAAGAATGGGACGTTCTTTAGGCGCCGGAGATTTGGAAGACGTAAAAGCCTTAATCGAGGAGTTGGAAATTGCCGATCCGGAAACCGGCTCGAGAAACTGGACCGATGTTAAGCAATTCAACTTAATGTTTGGTACAAAACTCGGTGCTTCAGCCGAAAATGCCATGGATTTATACTTGCGCCCGGAAACCGCACAAGGGATTTTCGTGAATTTCTTAAACGTACAAAAAACCGGTAGAATGAAAATTCCTTTCGGGATTGCCCAAACCGGAAAAGCGTTCCGTAACGAAATTGTAGCCCGTCAGTTTATCTTCCGTATGCGTGAGTTTGAACAAATGGAAATGCAGTTTTTTGTAAAACCGGGAGAAGAAATGAAATGGTACGAGTATTGGAAACAAACCCGTTTAAACTGGCACTTATCATTAGGATTAGGCGCAGCAAACTACCGTTTCCACGACCACGAAAAATTAGCACACTATGCGAATGCGGCGGCTGATATTGAATTCAACTTCCCTTTTGGTTTCAAAGAATTAGAAGGTATTCACTCGAGAACCGATTTCGATTTGAAAGCACACGAACAATATTCGGGTAAAAAACTGCAATATTTTGACAACGAGACCAATTCGAACTACGTCCCTTATGTAGTGGAAACTTCAGTTGGTTTAGACCGTATGTTCTTGGCGGTTTTCGCAACTTCCCTAAAAGAAGAAACTTTAGAAGACGGTTCAACTCGTACGGTTTTACGTTTGCCTTCTGTTTTAGCACCAACCAAAGCAGCCGTTTTACCTTTGGTGAAAAAAGACGGCTTACCGGAAGTGGCTAAAAAAATCATCGACGATTTGAAATGGGATTTCAATGTAGCCTATGACGAAAAAGATGCCGTTGGTCGTCGTTACAGAAGACAAGATGCCTTGGGAACACCATTCTGTATTACAGTGGATCACCAAACTTTAGAAGACGAAACCGTAACCATTCGTCACCGTGATACTATGCAACAAGATCGCGTTAAAATTGCCGAACTAAGAGCCATCATCAACAACGAAGTTTCTATGAGAAATTGGTTGATGAAGATGTAACTCCTATCTTATACTTCCGAATTTGTCGGAACCGAAAATCCCAAACATTAACCTGTTTGGGATTTTTATTTTTGTAAGAATTATACCTGAATAAAATTCACATATTAACAGATTGGGCGATTCTGTCAACAATTTGAAATTCTCCAAAATCGAACCTATAATTTCGTTACAACGAAAATCGGCTCTTTTGGTCGGTTTTATTTTCGTTTTTAAATTTTAAGATACATATTTAGTTTAACAACAAAGTTTCCCCAAAACTACCTGTTAATTTAATCAGAAAATGCTGTCCCAAAATCAACGGATAAGCGTTAATGAGCCATACTTATATCATTATTGATGACAGTCAAGACGATGTCGTGAAAACCCAAGCCATAGCTGAGCGTTTTCGCAACCTGTCGTTTGTGGCTTCTGCCAATAATTATGACGATGGTGTGAATTTGATTTTGGAGCACCAACCGCGATTGGTTTTTCTGGAAATCGATCCTTCCGACAAAAAAAGTAATTTATCCTTAGCGCTGATTAATGAACTCTATCGCTACTTGAGCGTGGTTCCAAAAATTATTGTTACTACTTCGAAAAAAGATCAGGCTTACGAGGCGTTGAAATACGAAGTTGTTGATTATTTGTTGAAACCTTTAGACATTAACGATTTCAGAAAAGCCATCCTCAAGTTTGACCGAGCCATCAAATCGGATTTACCGCATATGGAAGTCAAAAATCCTGCCGCTACTTTTGAAGTGTTAGACGAAACCCTGACTGAAGAACTGCAAACTGAAGAACATGATGTGGAAATCAAAACTGTTCCGACTACGACAGACAATACAATTACGGTTCAGCAACCACAATCATTAATCATTTGTATTAAATCTTACGGTGATTACCGTTATATCGACTCGGAAGACATCTTGTATTTTGAGGCCGATAACAACTCAACCGACATTCATTTGAACAACGGAGAAATGATAACAGCTTTCAAAACCTTAAAACACTTTGAAACCGTTTTACCGGAATCACAATTCCTGAGAATTCATAATAGCTACATTATCAATGTGAATCAGGTTTCCCGAATTCACACCGGAAATACCGTTTGCTACATTAAAAACTCTACTACTAAACTGCCTTTCTCAAAATCGTATAAAGACAATGTTGATTTGATTATCAACAGAATCGCCGGCGGAAATTATTTGGAAATATAGCAGAAAAGTATTACGTTTACTAAAAATATAATCAAAATGGAAGTAAACGTATTAATGATTGATGACCACAAACTCATCATTGAGGGCTACAAATCTATTTTATCTTTCAATCCTTATGGTTATGAAATAAAGACTGAACAAGCTTTGAGTTGTGAAAGTGCCTACGACATAATTACCAACACTACAGACCACTTCGACCTAGTTACCATTGATTACACCATGCCTGCTTATCCTGAAAAAGGCATTAACAACGGAAGTGATTTGATTCCGCTTATTAAAAAACATTTACCGGACAGCAAGATTATGATGTTGACCACACATTCGGAATCACTATTGTTGTATAATATTTTAAAGAATCATAATCCGGACGGCTTTTTGGTCAAAAGCGATTTTGATGCCTTCGATTTAACAGAAGCGTTTCATACTGTGTTACAGGGGAAACAATATCACAGCAGTACCATTAAACACTTGAACAAACAATTGGAAGAAAAGGTAAAGTTGCTGGATTTTTACAATCGTCAAATAATTTTACTGTTAAATCGGGGGATTAAAACTAAAAACCTGCCGGAATATCTACATTTATCTAAGAGTGCCGTTGATAAACGAAAGGCATTCATCAAAGAATTTTTCGATATTGAAAAAGGAAGCGATGAAGACATTTTAAGGGAAGCACGAAAACAAGGTTTTATATGAATCCTTTGATAATTTGTGTAGTTTAAAAAAATGTACACTTTTTGTATACTAAAATCTAATTTTCCCGTTATACTTTTACCATGATAAAAATCAAACTCAAAACTTGTTTTGGGAATGACTGCCGGATCCAAAGTGGTATTTGGGAAGGTAAAAATTAACTGAAATTTGTCCTGTTTATTTTAGGTTAGTTATTAAACGGGAGACCTGCAAAACAAACCAAAAACAGCCCTTAGCTTTTCTGTTTGGACGACTGAAAGCAGGGCTGTTTGCTTTATATGAGGTTTATGAAACAAGCTTTGCTTTACTTTTTATGGTTATGTCCGTTAACATTTTTGGGTCAAAACGCTTCAACGAAAGCATCTTGCTATCTCAAAATTAAAATCGGTGAGGAAATAACCACCTATTATTTTGACCAGGTAATGGATTTAGAAGAACATTACGAAAAATTACTGGAAGACATCCCCATCGCGGAGAACAAGAAGAAGAAAAAAGATAAAATTCCGGAGACTGAAGTAGAGATTTCAATTTCTTACAACAATCAAACCGTTAGCGATAAAGTACCCGCTAATTTAACATTGTTGAAGGAAACCCTCCAAAAACTGAAAACTCAATTGCAGATTCCTTTTAAAGAATAAGACAAGTACTATTCTTTTTCAATTTTTACTACATTGCCTTTATGAATAAATCTATTTTTTTCTTAGCCATCATTTCAATACTCTCCGGTTGTTCCCAAATGGGAAACCAACCCGAAAGCAATCCCGCCAACGATTCTGTCCAAAAATACTTAGCCTTAGCTGAAAATGACAGTTTAGATTTTAAAAAGCGTGTGCAGTATAATGACAAGGCTTTGTCTTTTATTGATTTGAGGAGGAATGATAGTTTGGTTAGGGAGAGTTTGGACAAAGTAAATTACCTATATCTTAAAACAAAAAAATATTCAAAATTTAAAACCATAATTAAGATATACCAAAAAAAAGTCTTCGACACGAAAGATAGTTTAGGAATTGCAAAATTCCATAAATACAAAGGTCTGTATTTTCATTTCCTAAAAATTAACGATTCAGCATATTTTCATTATCTAAAGGCTGAGTATATGTATAATCGTTTAAATGACAAATATGAAGTCGCCAAAATATTATTAAACAAATCATATATACAAAACGACTACAATGATTATTTAGGTGCTGAATTGTCAGCAAAAAAAGCATATTCCTATTTTAGAGAGGAAAAAATATTAAAATTTCAATATAAATGTTTAATAATATTAGGGAATGTATATCAATCAATTGGAAATGATAATGAAGCCATAAAATCTTATGAAGAAGCTATGGAATTAGTTGATAAATTTAATCCATCAAAAAACGAATGTGTGAGAGGCACTTGTCTGAATAACATTGGGAATGTCTACAGAGAAAAAAATAACTTTGAACAAGCAAAAAAATATTTTAATGTTGCTCTTAAAGAAAAAAACTTGTTAAAAAAAGAACCTGAATTATTAGGTCTATTATTGAATAACTTAGGATATTGTTATTTAAAAACCAATCATATTAGATCACCATTTTTACTACAAAAAGCAAAGAAAATCCTAGATAGTTTAAATATTAAAGATGAAAGTTCCATGTCTGATGTTTATCTATCTGAATACTATATCAAAAAAAAAGACACAATCAAGGCTAATGAACATGCCGAATCTGCACTTAAGCTTTCAAAGATGGCTAATGCTCCTTATTACTACCTCACTGCATTAAGTCATGCCGGTAGTATCAACCAAAAGAAAGCACCATTCTACATTCAAGAATTAAAAAGAATTAACGACAGTCTACTTTTTGTCGAGCGTACTGCCAGAAATCAATACTTTAAAATACAACTGGAAACAGAAGAAATCAACCAACAAAAGGAAACAGCTCTAAGACAACGCACTTTATTTCTAATTATTACTATAGCTGTATTCTTCATCGCGATTTTAATATTTATCATCGCGCGGCAACGTTTAAAACAAAAAGAACTTCGTTTACAACATACGCAACAAAAAGCCAATGAAGAAATCTACCAATTGATGTTAGTTCAAAAAACAAAAGAGGATGAAGCACGGCTACAAGAAAAAAAACGCATTGCTTTGGAATTGCATGACGGCGTAATGAATAAACTGACCAGTACACGACTTAATCTATCAGTGCTTTCCTTTAAAAGAGATGCTGTTACTGTAGAACACTGCTTGCCTCATATAGAGGAAATCAAAACCATAGAAAACGAGATCAGGAATCTTACGCATAATTTGAATCAAAAAACAACGTTAGGAGACAACAGTTATGAAAAACTCTTAACCGATTTAATACTAGAGCTTAACCAAATAAGCACAGTAGATTTTGCATTGGCGATTGACCCTGCAGTAAATTGGGAAAACTATACCGATATTCAGAAAATGAACTTATACCGAATTCTACAAGAGTCTTGCCAAAACATCAACAAACATTCAGAAGCTCAAAAGGCCAACATCCGCTTTTTTATTGATGGAGAAAAACTATATCTTACCGTTGCTGATGATGGAATAGGCATACAACCAAACAACCCTAAAAAAGGAATCGGTTTAAAAAATATTAAATACCGGGTAAAAGCATTAAACGGAAAATTTAATATCAACTCAAAAGTAAACCAAGGCACTACTTTGTCCATTTCAATTCCATTGAAAGACTAAGCTCAATTTCCAAGACCATCAACTAAATCTTCTTTCCCTCAAAAAAAACTTTTCTGAGGGAATTTTACTTTGCCATTTCAAATCCCCTTTTCTTTAAAGAGTGAAAAAGTGTCAATTTCTTCAAAAAGCCAAAAATCATCCACCCGAATTTGACCATCATTCACTCACAAACGAGGTCATTCTACCATAAACACCAATATATATAGGGCTTCACAGAGACTTCCTTTTTAGTTTTACATCGTGAAAGTGTCACAGCTTCAAAACAAATGCAGTGACACCACATTAAAGTAGAAACAAAAACATTAACAATAAAAAGTCTCAAATTATGAAAAAATTAGCAACTACTTTTGGCCTATTAGCTTTAATGCTTGTGGTTACATCGTTTACAACTCCAACTGAGATTGGAGGTAAAAGCTCTAACGGAGGTTTAGAAATTGGAGGTAAAAGTTCCAATGGAGGTTTGAATATCGGTGGTAAAAGTTCTAACGGAGGTTTAAATATCGGTGGTAAAAGTTCTAACGGAGGTTTAAATATTGGAGGTAAAAGCTCTAATGGAGGTTTAGAAATTGGAGGTAAAAGTTCCAACGGAGGTTTATAATTTACAAATTATCAATATACTTAGCCACTAACTTATGTTAGTGGTTTTTTTTTACATTTTGTTTATTACATTTGTAAAAATCACTATTTTAAGTATTGAAATTAAAACTAATTATATTACTTTCATTTTTATTTTTTTCTTGTTCAAAAAATAAAAAAACAACAGACTCCGTAACGACTAGTTCGGACAGTTTATCATATTACTACAATCTGTCACAAAAAGACAAATTAGACAGGGTCGATGTTTTAATAAACCTTGACAAAGCTCTTAAAATATCCGAAAACTTAAAAAATAGCCCAGAGAAGCGAAATATAGTGGCTGACATGGCATTTAAATACTATGACTTGGGGCAAGACAACCAATTCAATAGGTCTTCAGATATATTACTCGAAGATTCTTATGCATCAAAAGATTCAATAAATTTAGGAAAAGCATATAGATGTAAAGCAACTTATCATAAAACAATCCAATCCCTTGATAGCTCATATTATTATTATCTAAAATCAGAAAAGCTATATTACAAAAGAAATGACCAACTAATTTTAGCTAATATTTTATTAAATAAAGGAATCGTTCAATATCTTAGAAGTGATTTTTTAGGAGCTGAGCTATCCTTGACTAGAGCGTATACTATTTTTAAAGACTCAGAAAAAAAAGATAAACTTTACGCAACTCTGAATCAATTCGGCTTAGTTTATAATGAATTAAAAGAATATGACAAAGCCGTTTTCTACCATAATAAAGCACTAGAAACGGTTATTGAATTTAAGCTTCAAAACGAAGAACATCAAGAAGCTGTATGTTACAATAACTTAGGATATCTTTATCTTAAGCAAAAAAACTACTTGAAGGCGATTACTAACTTTGAAGCAGCGCTAAAAGATAAGACAATTATAAATGATGATCCAGATTTATACGCACTCTTAATTGACAATCTTGCTTATTCTAGATTACAATCCTCCAATTATAAAGACTTACCAAATCTATTTTTTGAGGCTCTTAAAATAAGAGAAAAGTTAAACGACCCAACAGTTGTAGTCGGTAGCTACATTCATTTATCTGAATATTATCAAAAAACAAATAATAATTCTGAATCTATAAAATATTCCGAACTTGCATTAAAGAAAGCTAGAGGATCTAATATCGCAAATAATGTGGTTTTAGCACTAAAACAAGCTTCAATAGTTGATAAAAAAAATTCATTTAACTATTCAAACGAATACATCAAAATAAGCGACAGCCTCCAAATTGCTGAAAGAAATTCTAAAGATCGTTTTGCGAAAATTCAACTAGAAACCAATGAGATAATTGAAGAAAACCAAGGCCTAGCCGAAAAAAACCGCAACTTACTCTACGTTTTTGTAGTTACTTTTATTTTGGTGGTATTGTTATTTGTAGTTAGAGCACAACGCGCCAGAACCCGGGAATTACTCTACAAACAAGCCCAACAAAAAGCCAATGAAGACATCTACAACCTCATGATGTCGCAACAAGCCATTATTGATGAAAGTCGTAGTAAAGAGAAAAAACGCTTGGCACAAGACTTACACGACGGCGTGCTGGGCCGCATGTTCGGGTTGCGCCTTAATTTAGACAGTTTGAACTCGAGCACCGATGAAGAAGCCGTTCAAAAACGTTTTGAACTCTTAAACGAGCTCAAAACCATCGAACAAGACATCCGCGAAATATCCCACGACCTGAACCGAGAAAAACAAGTATTAATTAATAACTTTGTTTCCATCGTTCATAATTTACTAGAAGAACAAAAAAATGCATTCGATGCCGAAGTCAATTACACCATCGACAATACTGTTAACTGGGATAAAATCGGCAATGCCATCAAAATCAATTTGTATCGTATTTTACAGGAAGGCTTGCAAAACATTAACAAATACGCCAATGCTAAAAATATCTCAGTAGAGATTAAAGGTGACGAAGAAAATGTATATTTGAAAATTAAAGATGACGGTGTCGGTTTCGACGTCAACAGAAAAAGTAAAGGCATTGGTATGCAAAACATGATTTCCAGAACTCACGACTGTAAAGGCATTATCGATATCACCTCGAAAAAAGACGAAGGCACTAAAATCGTCATTACCATACCCATCGAGACAAAACAACCCACCACAATACCACAAGAATGAGAACCCCTATCCAAATTTTAATTGTAGACGACCATCCGTTTATCATTGAGGCCTACAAAAATGCTATTAATAAATACAGCCAAAACGGCTTCGAATTCGAAGTAACTCAAGCCAACAACTGTAAGTCGGGTTACGAAAACATTACGGAAGCTCCCAAAGATTTTGATATCGCCTTTTTTGATATCAGTATGCCCGAATATGCCGAAAAAGGCATCTATTCCGGAGAAGATTTGGCCATGTTGATGAAATCCGAAATGCCAGCGTGTAAGGTAATCCTATTAACCATGCACACCGAGCTGTTGAAAATCAATAACATCATTAAAAACATCAATCCAAGCGGTTTAATTATTAAAAACGACTTGACGTTCGACGAATTACTTTTCGCTTTCGATAAAATCATCAACAACGAAAGTTATTACAGCCAAACCGTTATCAAATTGGTAGGACAAGCCCAATACAATAATATCGAATTGGATGTATTCGACAAGCAAATTCTTTTCCACTTGTCAAAAGGCGTGAAAACAAAAGATTTGCCGACTTACATTCCGCTTTCACTGAGTGCCATAGAAAAAAGAAAGCTGAACATCCGCGAAATCTTAGAAGTTCCTGGCGGAACCGACGTAGATTTAATTCGTGAAGCCAAAAACAAAGGTGTTATTTAACAATTATGCGGGAAACCATACTAAAATATGCGGGAAACCGTAACAATCATCAACTTAACTCTACTTACCTTAGCAATATGATTTCAGGGTTAGTATTTGTAGAATAACGTAAGTAGTAAAAACTTCAAAACTACTGCTTAGTTTACAAGACTTAGGGGAAAAAGCGATACTTGACGGTATCGCTTTTTTATTGGCTTAAAGCGTCCCAACCACGGGCTTTCAAAGGAAT
>JBIIXM010000314.1:0-2617 GCA_044338435.1 Flavobacterium sp.
ACCGAAGTACAGCAAACCATACAAACTTTCTTCGAAGGTTTTCACGCCAAAGACACCTTGAAGATTAAGTCGACTTGCAGCGATAAACTGGTTTTACAATCCATTTCGGAAACGGCTAAAGGCAATAAGTTCTCTACTGAAACGCCTAAAGAATTTTTGATTGCTATGGCTACTATTCCAGCTGATATGCAATTTGAAGAGCGCATTTTGAGCTACAACATCCAAGTCGACGGGACTATGGCACACGCTTGGACACCCTACGAATTCTACATCAATGGTAAGTTTAGTCATAAAGGTGTTAATGCTTTTACCTTGTTTAAAACAGCCGAGGGTTGGAAAATCGTTCATCTTATCGATACCCGGAGAAAGTGATGAGAAGAATATTGTTTTTTTTTCTACTAAGCATTTCAGTATTTGCCCAAGAGAAAAATGAAGTAAAATGGTCTTTCTCCGGTTATTTGGAAACTTACTATTCCTATGATTTTAACCAACCTGAAGCACAAATGAAACTTCCGTTTATGTACAATTACAACCGTCATAACGAGTTTAATGTGAACCTTGGATTGGTAAGAGTCAAAGCGGAATACGATAACGTTTATGCTTCTTTGGCGCTGCAATCCGGGACTTATGTTGAAGACAATTATGCCAACGAAACTGCTAAAATCATCAATGAAGCTTTTGTAGGTTTGTATCTCGATGAAGCCAAAAAATCATCTGTTGAGGTTGGTGTTTTGCCAAGTTATATCGGATTTGAATCGGCAACTACTAGTGCGAATCTAACCTTAACTCGTTCGATATTAGCTGAAAATTCACCCTATTTTATGACCGGTGTGAAATATACTTATAAACCCAATAACCAATGGCAATTTTCGGGTTTGGTTACCAATGGTTGGCAACGCATCAACAAACCGGATAAAAATATTTCTCCGGCTTTGGGTTCGCAAATTGTTTACAAACCTAAGGAAAACAGCACTTTTAATTGGAGTACTTTTATGGGTAAAGAGTTGTACAATGGTGACTGGGGAATGCGATACTTTAGTAATTGGTATTGGGATAAGCAATGGGATTCTAAATGGAGAACCATAATAGGCTTTGATGCCGGAATGCAGACAGATGTTACAGATAACGATAGTAAACTATTTTGGATGAGCCCTGTGATGATGGTTCAATATACTTTGACACCCAAATGGCAAACCGCTTTCAGAGCCGAATATTATCAGGACAATGACAATGTGATTATCACTACAGAGGACAGTTTTAAAACCTTTGGCATCTCATTCAACATAGATTATCTCCTTAATGATAAAGTCAAATTCAGAACTGAAGCCAGGTATTTGAACAGCCGCAATAATGTATTTGTAAAGGATGTAACTTTAGTAAATGATAACTTCTTTGTAACGACTTCGCTTTCTTTTGAATTCTAACAATCCGCCATATTCACCGCTACCGCCAAACCTCCTTCCGAAGTTTCTTTGTATTTAGAATTCATATCCTTGGCGGTTTGCCACATGGTATCAATTACTTTGTCTAACGGCACTTTGGCATTTTTGGCATCCGTTTCCATGGCCAATTCTGCGGCGTTTATAGCTTTGATAGCGCCCATGGTGTTGCGTTCGATACACGGAATTTGCACCAAACCGCCAATAGGATCGCAGGTTAAGCCTAAATGATGTTCCATTGCGATTTCGGCCGCCATTAATACTTGCTCAGGAGTACCGCCCATTACTTCGCATAAAGCGCCGGCCGCCATAGCTGAGGATACGCCGATTTCGGCTTGACAACCGCCCATAGCGGCAGAAATGGTAGAGCCTTTTTTAAAGATACTGCCTATTTCTCCGGCCACCATCAGGAATTGCTTGATATGCTTTTCATCGGCTTGGTGGTTTTCAATTACCATATAATACATCAATACAGCCGGGATTACACCCGCGCTTCCGTTGGTTGGTGCGGTCACTACTCGACCTAATGCGGCATTAACCTCGTTTACTGCGAGCGCAAAACAAGAAACCCATTTTAGGATTTGGCGAAATTTTACTTCGGTTTTGCGAATGGTTTCCAGCCATTCTTGAGGAGAATTATAGTTGGCTAAACCGATGAGGTTTTGGTGCATGTCGAAGGCTCGGCGACGTACGTTTAATCCGCCTGGTAAAATGCCTTCCGAGTGACAGCCTATGTACATGCATTCCAACATGGTATTCCAAATTCGAAGGAGCTCATGGTGTACTTCGGTTTCGGTTCGCATGGATATTTCATTGGCGTAAACAATTTCAGAAATGGATTTGTTTTCTTTGATGGTGTACGCTAACAATTCGGCTGCGTTCTGAATTTGAAACGGAAATGCACATTTGATTTGGTGTTTCTTTTTGGCATTGACACGTTCTTCTTTCACCACAAATCCACCACCTATAGAGTAGAAGGTAGATTCTATGGTTTTACCATCATTGGTGATTGCGGTAAAAGACATGCCATTAGCATGGAAGGGTAAAAAGTTTTTATTGAAAACAATGTCAGTTTCCGGATTAAACGGAATGAACATAGTATCAGCTAAATTAATCTGGAGGTTTTTTTTAATGGCTTGTATGATGCTGTCAATATTTTGCACTGGTATGTATTCCGG
>JBIIXM010000315.1:0-2616 GCA_044338435.1 Flavobacterium sp.
CAGATTCTAATCTTACCAAAGATTATAAATGAAAACCTCTCAATTTGAGAGGTTTTTTTATGTCTAATAGTTTTTGTGTGTGAATAAAATACTACTTTTGACGTCAAACTTAAAACAACTGATAATGAAAAAATTTTTTGTGGCTATCGTAGCGCTCATTGGCTTAGGTTCTCTCCAAGCTCAAAATGTTAAGTACGGATTGAAAGGTGGTTTGAACATTGCTAATCTTAATGTTTCCGGGGAAGCATCACCAAGCATGAATTCAATTGTAAATCTTCATATTGGAGCTTTTGCTGAATTTAAAATAAACAAAAAAGTAGCTTTTCAACCAGAATTGCTTTACTCTATGCAAGGCGCTAAGTACAGCCAAATTATAAATGTTGAGGGTACTAATTACGATACTAATAACACTTTGAAATTTGCCTATTTGAATATTCCGTTGATGTTTAAATATTATCCGCAAAGTCAATTTTATTTTGAGGCAGGGCCGCAATTGGGTTTGTTAACCTCTGCCAAAGTTGATGTTGATGTGGTCGGTTTTGGTTCCGGTAGTGATGACGTGAAAGAATTTTTTAACACTGTCGACTTCGGAATGAATGTTGGTTTAGGATACAACTTTTCCAAGAATGTATTAGTTAGTGCTCGATACAATTTTGGTTTGACTAACATAGCTGATACAGAACCCGGAGATAATACAAAAATGAAGAACAGCGTTTTCTCCTTGTCTTTAGGATATATTTTTTAAGAATTCGCTATCCCTTTAAAACCTCTCCATTCGAGAGGTTTTTTTATACCTACACTTTTCGTTTCTTTGTGGTATGAACTGGAGTCCTTATATCAAGAGTTTTCAATCGTATCTTAAAATTGAACGGGGTTTGTCTAAAAATACCGTAGCCAATTACACCTTCGATTTAGAGCGTTTGTGTGCTTTTTTAAATGACAACAACATTAGTGTTGCTCCGGAAAAAATTGCTGAAGAAACCATACAACAGTTCATTTATGCGGCATCCAAAGAGGTGAATGCCCGTTCGCAAGCCAGAATTATTTCCGGACTGAAAAGTTTTTTTTCCTATTTAATTTTTGAAGATTATCGGGCCGACAGTCCAATGGAATTGATAGAGGCGCCTAAAATTGGACGGAAATTGCCCGATACACTCAGCGTAGAAGATATTGATAATTTAATAGCAGCTGTTGATTTATCTACCCCTGAAGGCGAACGCAATCGTGCTATTTTAGAAACGCTGTACAGTTGTGGTTTGCGGGTTTCGGAGTTGGTTTCACTTAAAATATCCGATTTGTTTTTCGATGAAGGTTTTGTAAAAATTACCGGTAAAGGCAATAAGCAGCGCTTTGTGCCCATTGCTCAAAGCACACAGCGCTATATCGAGAGTTATAAAAATAACATTCGAAATCATCTCAACATTGCTAAAGGTCACGAAGATACCTTGTTCTTAAATCGAAGGGGAAAGCAACTCACCAGGGCGATGGTTTTTACGATTATCAAAACTTTAGCCGTTAAAATCAATTTGCAAAAGAATATCAGTCCGCATACTTTGCGTCACTCTTTCGCAACTCATTTGTTGGAAAATGGCGCCGACTTAAGAGCTATTCAAATGATGCTTGGCCATGAATCCATCACTACTACAGAGGTTTATGTTCATTTGGATCGCAGACATTTAACACAAATAATACATACATTTCATCCGAGAAAAGTGTAGTTTGTCGGTTTTTTTGGTTATTTTTGCCACGTCAAACAACAATAACCCCAAACTGTTTACAATGAAATTTAACCAAATTTTTGTGGTGGATGATGATAAGATTCATCATTTTATGATCAAAAAACTATTGCAAAACAATCAAATAAATATCAATCCCAGTTTTTTCGAAAATGGTTTTGATGCTATCAATGGTTTAAAAAGTATTATCACCAATGGTGAAACGCTTCCAGATTTGATTTTATTAGATATCAATATGCCTGTGCTGGATGGCTGGCAGTTTTTAGAAGAATACAAAGCCATTAAAAATGACTTGACTAAAGACATCGTGATTAACATACTGACTTCTTCAGATGATAAGGAAGATTTGAATAAAGCTGAGTTGTTTAAAGAAGAAATTCATAAATACTACACCAAGCCGGTAACCGGTTCACTCATTAAAGATATATTCCAATAAAAAAGGCGACTGTTAAGTCGCCTTTTTTGATGTTTATTTTGCAATATTCACTGCTCGTGTTTCGCGGATTACTGTAATTTTAACTTGACCCGGATAAGTCATCTCGGTTTGTATTTTCTGTGAAATTTCAAACGATAAGTTAGCCGCCATATCGTCGCTCACTTTTTCGCTTTCTACTATAACACGTAGCTCGCGTCCGGCTTGGATGGCATAAGCGTTTTTCACACCGTTAAACCCGAAGGCAATGTTTTCTAAGTCTTTCAAACGTTGGATGTAAGAATCCAATACCTGACGACGTGCGCCCGGTCTAGCTCCTGAAATCGCGTCACAAACCTGAATGATTGGTGAAATTAAATATTTCATTTCAATCTCGTCGTGGTGTGCTCCGATGGCGTTACATACTTCTTCTTTTTCGCCGTATTTTTCAGCCCATTGCATCCCTAA
>JBIIXM010000025.1:0-10428 GCA_044338435.1 Flavobacterium sp.
AATCGGGCACATTACCGCCTCGGGCATTTCGTAAAGTGGCTATTTTATTGATGTTTACGCTTAGTTTTGTCATAGCTGGTTTTGGTAAAGCTTATCGTTTAAAAATGTGATTACAAAAATACAAAGTAAAACCAAGCGCGGATGTCCCAAAATTTGATTATTTTGCAGTCGCTAAAGAAAAGAATAGATGAGAGTACTTTCGGAATACATCAACAACGATTTCAAACCATTTTTGAGTGGTGAAACCGTAGCGGATATTCAGGATTTTTTTGCCGACAGCACCTATTCCCACTTTCCGGTTTTGGAAGATGGTGTGTATTTGGGTTGTATTTCGGCTGTAGATGCGGAAACTTTTGAAATCCAAAAAAGGGTCGCTGATTACCGTTATGCTTTGGAAGGTTTTTTTGTGAGA
This sequence comes from Flavobacterium sp., assembly GCA_044338435.1. Lineage (GTDB taxonomy): Bacteria > Bacteroidota > Bacteroidia > Flavobacteriales > Flavobacteriaceae > Flavobacterium. Next base: position 413 of record JBIIXM010000025.1, read on the forward strand.
ACCAATATGATTTGGCTGGATGTATTGGAGGTTTTTGCCCGAAACAATGCCAATGTGGTTCCAATTTTAGACGAAAACAATAAATATGTCGGTTACTATGAGATAACAGATGTCATTAAGTTTTTAAACGAAACCCCGTTCTTAAAAGAAACCGGAGGTATTATCGTAGTTGAAAAACCTACTGTTGATTATTCGATGAGTCAGATTGCCCAAATTGTAGAGAGCAATAACGGGAAGTTGTTAGGGATTTTTGTCTCTGAAGCCACTAATGATAAAGTACAAGTAACCGTTAAGATTACTTTGGGCGGCATGAATGAAATCATCCAAACGTTTCGCCGTTACAACTACGAAATCATCTCGGAACACCATGAAGACAATTATTTGAACAATTTAAAAGAGCGTTCGGAGTATTTGGATAAATATTTAAATATGTAATTGAAAGTACAAAGTAAGAAATACAAGGTACAAAGTAAAATCTAGACTCTATGAAAGTTGCTATTTTCGGACAATATTACCAAAACGATACGCGGCCTATTATTAAAGACATTTTTGTTTTTTTTAATCGGAATAATGTAGAAATGGTTATTGAGGAAAACTTCCTGAAAATATTGCACGAAGAAAAAATTGTCGAAAAACAATACAAAACTTTCTCCTCACACACCGATTTAGACAAGAGTTTCGCCATTGTAATCAGTATTGGTGGCGATGGCACTATTTTGAGAGCGGCGACTTATGTTCGAGATTCCGGAATCCCGATTTTAGGCGTAAATGCCGGGAGATTGGGGTTTTTGGCCAAAGTTCAAAAAGAAAGCATTGAATCGTTTTTGCAAATCGTTTTAGAAAAAAAATACAGCATTACCGAGCGCACTTTGCTTTCTATGGAATGTTCGCCGACACTTTCTCAGATGAGTGTTGATTTTGCCATGAATGAAGTAGCAGTAAGCCGAAAAGACACGACCTCGATGATTACCATTGAAACGTTTTTGAACGGCGAATACCTTAACTCTTATTGGGCAGACGGATTAATTATAGCAACACCAACGGGTTCAACCGGTTATTCGTTAAGCTGCGGCGGACCTATTTTAACACCCGATGTCAAAGGATTGGTCATCACACCCATCGCACCACATAACCTGAATGCCAGACCATTAGTAATTCCGGACGACACTGAAATCACTTTAAAAGTATCCGGTAGAGAGGAACAATATTTGGTTTCTTTGGATTCCAGAATCACCTCTGTGAGCAACAACTCGGTATTAAAAATTAAAAAAACGCCTTTCCGCATCAACATGGTAGAAATCCCGGAAGAGACTTTTTTCAAAACTTTACGCAACAAATTGCTTTGGGGCGAAGACAAGAGAAATTAGAAAAAATTTCGCATGTTCTATACTACATTTCCAAAAAAAACGTTTTAGAAAAGAACCTTGCTAACCGTAGTAGTTATCAGCACTTTAATTTATTTGGCAGAAATCCGAAATTCATGCTATATAAGTACTGAGAATTGTTATATTTGCACGCTATTTTCAATTGAATGAAAAAGATTTTAGTATTATTTTTCGGCTTATTTTTCCAAAATGTAATGACCGCGCAAATCAATGAGATTGGCGTTTTTTTGGGGGGCAGTAATTTTGTAGGCGATGTGGGTGAAACCAACTATATAGCTCCTAATGAACCTGCTTTCGGTATCGTTTACAAATGGAATAAAAGTCCGAGACATTCATATAGGTTTTCCTATATGCAATCAACGATAACCGCCAACGATTTAGACTCGGATGTACCGGGTCGCAATTTGAGAGGCTATCGTTTTAAAAACAACATTAAGGAACTGACCGCCGGAATGGAATTCAATTTTTTCGATTTCAACCTGCATGAAGTTTTAAAAAGAAAAATAACGCCTTATGTCTTTACAGGGCTTTCCTATTTTGCGTATGACGAGTTGTATGTATTGAATGGACAAACCAAAAAAGACAAGACTGAAAGAACTTTGGCCATCCCAATGATTGTTGGTGTCAAAACCAACATTTTAGATCATTTTGTTTTAGGTGTAGAAGTTGGGGCAAGATATACTTTCACTGATAATTTAGATGGAAGTTTACCCGCAAATGAAAATTTAGCGCCGCTGCAATTCGGCAACATTAATAGCAAAGATTGGTATGTTTTCACCGGTATTACCTTAACGTATACCTTTACTGAAAAACCATGTTATTGCGCAGAATAAAGAATGAATCTAACCGATAAAATAAACAAAGACAATTTACCTAAACACTTAGCCATTATTATGGATGGTAACGGTCGTTGGGCAAAACAGAAAGGTTTAATGCGAGCGTTTGGTCATGAAAACGGCACCAAATCGGTCAGAATTACAGTGGAAACCTGCGCCAAAATTGGCATCGAAAATCTTACCCTATACGCATTTTCAACCGAAAACTGGAACCGACCAAAACTTGAGGTTGACACCTTGATGCGTTTGTTGATTTCTTCTCTAAAGAAAGAGCTCGATACCCTCCAAAAAAACAACATTCGTTTAAACTGTATCGGAAACATTGCGATGTTGCCCGACAGCGCCAAAAAAGAACTTTTGGCGGTTATGGACAAAACGAAAAACAACACCCGGATGACCTTAACATTAGCCCTGAGCTATGGTTCTCGCGAGGAATTGTTAAATGCTGTTAAAACCATCTGTGATAAAGTTAAAAATAATATAATTTCAATTGATGCGCTTGATGAATCAATTATTAATCAGCATCTTTACACGCACAATCTGCCCGATGTGGATTTGGTAATACGAACCAGCGGCGAACACAGAATCAGTAATTTCCTGCTCTGGCAAATCGCTTACGCTGAATTTTATTTCACCGATGTACTCTGGCCCGATTTTAAAGAAGACGATTTATATGAAGCCATCATTAGCTATCAAAAAAGAGAAAGAAGATTTGGAAAAACAAGTGAACAAATTAAATAATATTTCAGTGCATATCAATACATTAAAAACAATTCTGACGCTGTGTTTTTTCGGAACTGTTTTTCAACTACACGCCCAAGACAGAATCCCATTTGATCAAGGAAAGAAATACATATTAGCCGATGTAACTGTAACGGGTAAAATCAGCTACAATCAACAAACCGTTGTGACTTTCTCCGGCTTGGAAAAAGGGCAACAAATTACCGTTCCGGGCGAACAAATCAGTAATGCCATCAAGAAATTGGGTAAATTAGGTTTGTTCAGTGATATCGATTTTTACATCAATAAAACGGAAGGTGACAGTATTTGGCTAGATTTGAACATTGCCGAACTTCCTAAATTAAGCGATGTTAAGATTCAAGGTGTCAAAAAATCCAAAGTGGAAGATTTAATCAAAGAAAACAGTTTAACCAAGGGTAAAATTGTGAATGAAAATCTCATTACCACAACCAAAAACTACTTGGAAAACAAATACAAAAAAGACGGTTACTTCAACACCAAAGTATTCATTACTACCACTCCGGACACTACTGATGGAAATCAGGTAAAAATGTTGGTTAATATCGACAAAGGAGACAAACTGAAAATCGCCAAAATCAGGTTTGATGGCAACGAAAAATTCTCAGACAAAAAGCTGAGAAGCGCCATGAAAAACACCAAGCAAATCAATCCGATTCGCATTTTCAAAGCCTCTAAATTCATCAAAGACAAATACCAAGAAGACTTAACATCTATTGTGGCCAAATACAAAGAAAAAGGATACCGTGATGCTCGAGTGGTAACCGACTCCGTTTTCTTGAACGCCAAAAAGACCAAGTTAGCCATTAATGTTAAAGTGGAAGAAGGTAAAAAATACTATTTCGGAAACATCAAGTTTTTAGGGAATTCTGTTTACTCTGACCAATTGTTAGGCCGTGTTTTAGGGATTAAAAAAGGAGAAACCTACAATGGTGTTTTATTGGAGAAAAGAATTGCCGACAAAACCAAACCGGATAGTGAAGACCTTACCAATTTATACCAAAACAATGGTTATTTGTTCTCTAACATTAATGCTGTAGAGGTTAAAACAGCGAATGATACCATCGATTTTGAAATCAGAGTTACCGAAGGACCTGTGGCCTACTTTAATAACATTACCGTGGTAGGAAACGACAAAACCAACGACCGCGTTATTTACCGTGAATTAAGAACCAAACCGGGACAAAAATACAGCAAAGAAGACCTCGTAAGAACCATTCGTGAGATTGGACAATTAGGTTTCTTTGATCCCGAAGCAATCGATCCTAAATTTAAAAATGTGGACCCTGCAGCCGGAACTGTAGATATCGAATACAACGTAGTTGAAAAAGGCTCCAGCCAAATTGAATTACAAGGTGGTTACGGCGGTGGCGGATTCATCGGAACTTTAGGACTTTCGTTTAATAACTTCTCTGCCCGTAACATGTTCAAAAAAGAAGCTTATAAACCGCTTCCTATGGGTGACGGACAAAAAGTAGCCTTGCGTTTACAGGCGAGTTCCTTCTTCCAAACCTACAGTTTATCTTTTTCAGAACCTTGGTTGGGCGGTAAAAAACCAATTCAGTTTTCAACCTCATTATCACACAGTAAACAATTCTTATACACCGGTCGTTCTACCAATGTAGACCGCAGCAAAAGTTTCAACATTACCTCTCTTTCTGTGGGTTATGCGAAGAGATTAACAGTGCCGGATGACTTTTTCGTATTCTCCAACTCGGTGAGTTTCCAATACTACGATTTGAACAATTACAACACCGGACTCTTTACTTTTGGTGATGGTGCTTCTCGTAACTTGGCATTCACTTTAGGATTGAGCCGAAACAACAAAGGGGTGAACCCGATTTATCCGACTTACGGATCTGAATTCAGTTTCAGCGCTAAATTTACCTTACCATATTCTGCTTTTAACGGCGTAAATTATGGCGACTTACAAAACCAAGAAGCTTATAAATTACGCTACAGAGAAAACGGCGGATTCAACATTACACCTAATGCGAATGGTGAATTGCCTGCTGTTGGCGATTTCTTGAAAGAAACCACCGAAAATTCAGGAATATACGAAAAAGTATATACCTATCAAGATGCCTCTGCCGACCAAGGTAGAGTGGATCAAGAAAAATTCAAATGGTTGGAATACTACAAATTAAAATTCAAAGCCGATTGGTATACGCGATTAGCCGGTAGTCCATCAAAAGCTTTAGTCTTGAGAGCATTGGGAGAATTTGGTTATTTAGGTGCCTACAACAGCGGAAGAGGTTTGGTTCCGTTTGAGCGTTTCTTCTTAGGAGGTGACGGTTTGGCAAACTTTGCCCTCGACGGTAGAGAGGTTATCCAGTTAAGAGGTTATCCTAACCAATCGTTATCTAACCAAGACGGTGCTACCGTTTACAATAAGTTTTCACTAGAGTTGCGCTATCCGCTAACCTTGAAAGCAGCAGCTTCAATTTATGCATTGACATTTGTTGAAGCCGGTTCGTCTTTCGACACTTTTAGAGAATACAATCCATTCGTATTACAACGTTCTGCAGGATTTGGTATCCGAATCTTCATGCCGGCCTTTGGATTGTTGGGAATTGATTTTGCTCACGGATTTGATGCTGTACCAGGCTATACACAAAAGAATGGTTGGGAAACACATTTTATCATTGGTCAACAATTTTAATTATATTTGGTACATATTTTTAAATCATAACGGCATGAAAAAATATTTTGCAATATCAATATTACTTTTATTCTTCGGCTACAACGCCCTTGCGCAAGGTCGTGGTGTAAAAATCGGCTACATCGATATGGAATATATTCTACAAAATGTTCCCGACTATACTGAAGCCAAAAATCAATTGGAACAAAAAGCCGAAAAATGGAAACAAGATATTGAAGCCAAGAAAGTTGAAATCGCAAAATTAAAAGATGCCCTTAAAACAGAAAGAGCTTTACTAACTAAAGAGCTCATAGAAGAGCGCGAAGAGGAAATCAAATTCCAAGAAAACGAACTCATCGAATTCCAACAAAAAAAATTCGGCCCTAACGGCGATCTAATTACTCAAAAAGCTGTTTTGGTAAAACCAATACAAGACCAAGTTTTTACAGCGGTACAAGACATAGCCGAACTCAAAAAATACGATTTCATCTTCGATAAGTCTTCTGATTTGACTATGTTGTTTTCTGCCAAAAGACATGACATTAGCGACCAAGTCATTCGCGCCATTACCCGTGCAGAAAGAAGAGAACAACTTTCTAAAAAAGAACTCAAAGAACAAGAGAAAAAAGAATACCAAGAAGATGTAGAAGACGAAAATCCGGCTTTAGCAGCTAGGAAAAAAGCCTTGGAAGAGAAAAAAGCAGCTCGCGACAAAATGATGGAGGACAGAAAGTTAGCGGCCGAAGCCAAGAAAAAAGAAGCCGACGATAAAAGAAAAGCAGCAGCCGAAGCGCGTGAAGCTAAAAAAAATGGCACGGTTCCTGCTAGTGACAAATCAACGGACAAACCTGCAGGTGAAACCGCTAAAACAGTGTCAGACAGCACTGCAACAGCTAATCCGAATTCTAAAGAAGGCAAAGCAGCAGCCAGAGCCAAATTAATTGAAGATCGCAAAAAAGCGCTGGAGGACAAAAAGAAAAAAATACTCGAAGACCGAGAAGCGGCTAAAAAAGCCAAAGAAGACAAAAAAACAGAAACGAAAACAGAATAAATAATTAATTAATACTTTTTACAATGAAACGATTGAAATCATTACTAATAGCTACTGTATTGTTTTTAGGAGCAAGTCAAACCATCAATGCGCAAGCTAAAACGGCACACGTAGATGTAAATGAAATTATTTCTAAAATGCCGGCGATGTTAGACGCTCAAAAACAATTAGAGAAATTGAGTGCTACTTACGATGCTGAATACAAAACAATGGCTGAGGAGTACACCAATAAAATGAAAAAATACGAGCAAGAAGCCAATACTGTTGGAGACGCTGTTAACCAAACACGTCAAGCTGAAATGCAAGATTTGGTAAAAAGAATCACTGATTACAGAGATAATGCTCAAAAAGAATTGCAAAAGAAAGAATCAGACTTGGTAAAACCTTTAATGGATAAAATCAAAGCTTCTATCCAAAAAGTTGGGAAAGCCAAAGGTTACCAATATGTGTTAAACGTTGCTGATTTATTGTTGGCTGACGGTCCGGACTTAACAGCCGATATCAAAAAAGATTTAGGTTTCTAAAATCAAAAAATATTTTTTAAAGCTGCCCATTCCCTTCAGGTTTGGGCAGTTTTTTTTATTTTTGTGTTATGACGAACAACAACCCTATAGGCCTTTTTGATTCCGGTATCGGCGGCACTTCTATTTGGAGCGCAATTCACGATTTACTGCCCAATGAAGACAGCATCTATTTAGCCGACAGTAAAAATGCGCCTTACGGACAAAAATCAAAAGAGGAAATTATCCATCTGAGTTGTAAAAACACCGAGTTTCTGCTGGAACTGAACTGCAAAATCGTTGTCGTGGCCTGCAATACCGCAACTACCAATGCCATCAAAGAATTAAGAGCCAAATACAATGTACCTTTTATCGGAATAGAACCGGCCATCAAACCTGCAGCGCTCAATTCGCAACAACACGTCATAGGAATCTTAGCTACGCAAGGCACACTCAACAGTGAATTGTTTCACCAAACCGCACAACAATTTCAAAACACCAAAATTATCGAACAAATCGGTCACGGCCTCGTCCCGCTTATCGAAAACGGTGATATCAATAAACCCGAAATGAATCAGCTATTGCACGACTATCTGAAACCTATGATAGAAGCCAATATCGACTATCTCGTGTTAGGTTGTAGCCATTACCCATACTTGATACCACAAATCAAAAAAATCCTCCCAAATCACATTAAAATCATCGATTCGGGTGAAGCAGTAGCAAGGCAAACCAAAAAAATATTAGTAGAGAATGTGGGCTTAAGTCAGGACACAAAAAAGGGGAAAGCTATCTTCTACACTAATGCCAACCCAAAAGTGCTGAGTGACATCTTAAAACACCAACACGAAGTAATTCAAAAAGATTTTTAGGAGTCAAACTCAAGGCATTCTTTAAATCTTATTCCGGCTGTTCGCGTTACCCCGAAGTTTCGGGGGTAACTGCTTCCATCAGGCTAAACTAAAACTGAAGGCTCCTATTATTCGTCGTCTTTAAACCAACTTGAATACATCACGTAATTATTAGAAATACGCTCAATCTCGCCGGCAAAATCCGATTGGTTGATATCCTTAACTTTCTTAGCAGGAACACCGGCATAAATGCTTCCGGATTCTACAACCGTGTTTTGTGTTACCACAGCTCCGGCAGCCACAATAGCATTGCTTTCCACCACACAATTATCCATGACAATCGCACCCATACCAATCAAAACATTGTCGTGAATCGTACAACCGTGCACAATGGCATTGTGTCCGATAGATACATTGTTCCCTATAACCGTGGGATGCTTTTGATACGTACAATGAATAATCGCACCGTCTTGTATGTTTACCTTATTCCCAATTTTGATAAAATGCACATCGCCTCTTACCACCGCATTAAACCAAACACTACAAGAACTTCCAAAAGTTACATCACCCACAATAGTGGCATTTTCCGCCACATAACAATCCTCCGGGATTTGAGGATGTTTTCCGTTTACTGATTTGATTACCATATAAAAAAATAGTCCCGAAATAATCGGGACTTGTATTTAAAATTAGTTAATAGCAGGACAGTTACAGTGGTACTTCTCAGGAGAACAGAACAAGTTGATTCCTAAAGTTAACTGGTGAAAGCCTCCGGCATCAAACTTAACATTACCCAACAAATGAGAGTAAGTGTATGAGAATACATAATTTTTAAAAGTCACACCAATGATAGGCGTTACGTATTGCATTTTTTGATCAGAAACAGCATTTCCTTCAACAAACTGAGCTCCGTCTAAACTTCTTCTGTACGAAAGTCCGCCCCACAACATACCAAAATCTAACTCTTTATATGCTTTGATGTTAAAGTCCATTGTTTTCTCTTGGGTTTGTGTCACCAATTGGAACATAAAAGACGGCTCCCACAAAATGGTTTCAGCATCTCCAAAAGTGTAACCTGCATTTAAGATAAAACGTCTCAAGTTAACAGGCTCGCGATCAGAATATAATTTTCTGTCACTAGCTAATGCATTTTTAACAGTAGCGTGTACATAGAAATCCAAAAAGTTATAGGAAGCTCCAATATCCACATTAAAGTAAGAAGCTCTCTGAATTGAATTAAAAATTAATGGATCGTAAGAAGGATCGTTTGTATAAAAAGTACTTTGATCTAAACTACTTTGTACAAAACCGGCACTCATTCCAAAAGACAACTGATTCAAATCTACTTTATCTCTTGAAAACATCAAATGATGTGCATAAGTCAATTTCATTCCGGTTTGTGAGTGATATCCATTTTTGTCATTAAAAACAATGATACCTCCTCCGGATCTTTCACCCAAAGCCCCATTAAAACTCAAGGTTTGCAAAGCCGGAGCATCTTCTTGTCCGAACCATTGTTGTCTTGCGGTTAGCCTGACTTTGGCACAATTTGCCGCACCTGCCATAGAAGGATGCAACAAGTAATAATTATCCGAAAGATAATCCGAATAAACCGGCAAACCTTCCTGAGCATTTGAAAGTTGTGATACCAAAAGCACTACTAATAAGTAAAATTTTCTAAAATTCATTGTAACTATCTTTTTAATGAGAAATGGGCCTTAAATTGTTTCATAGTTCCTTGCTCAGGATAATCTACTGTAAACCAGTAATCTGTAGCCGGCAATAATTGTCCGTTATAGGTTCCGTCCCAACCATCACCTGCAGAACTAATCTGTTTTATTAGTTTTCCGAAGCGGTCAAATATATAAATTTTTGTTGTATTGGCATAATTAAATAATCCGGTAACATTCCATTTATCATGGAAACCGTCACCGTTTGGTGTAAAGTATCTCGGGTAATCTATCACTTGTACATTCTCGATTGAAACCACACC
>JBIIXM010000316.1:0-2611 GCA_044338435.1 Flavobacterium sp.
TTGCTCATACGAGCCAAATATTCTTTACAAATTTCGATGTTTTCGTGTAATGGTTCTTCAGACAAATCAATCATGTGAGAAGAGTATAATGGTTTTCCGGTTTCGGCAAAGTGTTTTTCAGAAGCATCTAACAAACCGTCAATCCAAGGCAAAAGTTTTTTAGCACAGTGGTCGGTGTGTAAAATTACAGTAGCGCCATAAGCTTCGGCTAAAGTATGAATGTGTTTGGCACCGGCAACCGCTCCGGCAATAGCAGCCTTTTCTCCTGCATTTGAAAGTCCTTTTCCGGCATTGAATTGCGCTCCGCCGTTAGAAAACTGGATTATAACAGGTGCGTTTAACTTAGCAGCAGTTTCCAAAACACCATTAATAGTGTTGGAACCGATTACGTTAACAGCCGGTAAAGCAAATCCTTTTTCTTTAGCGTAGTTGAAAATTGCTTGAACTTCGTCTCCGGTAGCTACTCCGGGTTTGATATTGTGAGCCATTGTTTTGTGTCGTTTTTAAGTTAAGGATACAAAAATAATAATTTCTGATTTTAGAAAGGGTAATTTATTCCAATATTTAAAACCGATTTATCGAAGCGCATCTCTTTCATCCATTTGTCGTTAACAAACTCCGAAGGGTTGTAGGTTTTGAACCCTAAGTCCAAACGGACGATAAAGAAATTAAAGTCGTAACGGAACCCGAAACCGCTGCCAACGGCTATGTTTTCTAACGACTTAAAGCCTTCAAAAATTGCCGCTTCGTTTTTAGAGTTGTCTAATACGTTCCAAATGTTTCCGATATCGGTGAAAAGGGCTCCATTGAGTTGTTGGAAAATGTTGAAACGGAATTCGGCACTAAAAGCCAATTTCATGTTCGCTTCGTTAAAATCTAAAAAGCTTCCGCTGGCGCCCGGCCCTAAACTATAAGATTGCCAAGCGCGGTTGTCGTTGGTTCCTCCGGCAAAGTAACTTCGGGAAAAAGGTACGTCATCGGAGTTGCCGTAAGGTACAGCAATACCGGCAAAAACTTTGGTAGCAAAGACCTTTTTGCGACTTAAATCCCAGTGCTTGATGTATTCAAATTCGCCTTTTAAGTATTGCGAAAATTCCACATCTAAAAAGGTGTTGGCGCCGTTTTGGTTTTGTAATTGTTTGGAGGCACGCGCTAAAATAGACAATAAGTTTCCGGCCGATTCTACTTTGGCTTTAACCGCAAAGAATTCGTTGTCCAATAAGTCTTTTTTAGAGGTTTTGGTAAAGGAAATGTTTGTCGCAAAAATCAAGTTGTTTTCAATCAAACGTTGTCTTCTTTCCACGATACTCAATACCGATTTGGCGTCTGATAGTGATAGCGGTATGTTGCCTGCCGCTACGTCATTAATAAAGCCGTTAGTTCCGTCTTCTATGAGCAATCTACCGGTATCTTGATCGAAGTAAGTCGAAGTGGCCGGCAAATAATCTTGGGCAATTTCGTTCAAGGTTTTGTAGGACGATTGATAAATGTTGAAATAGTTAGACGGATTAAGGTTTTTTACAAATTGGATGTTGATCAAATCCAGCCTAAAATTGGTGTTTCGTTTTGGTGTCCAATTGTATGTTAATGAACTCGTGAAATTTTGTTTGTCGAGACCAATGTTGGTTTGTTTGGCATAACCCACGCTCAATGTGGTGAACGGAATCATGGTTTTTGGGATGATTTTATCGGTTTTGAACGGCAAGAAAATACGCGGAAAATTTAATTTGGCATCTACCCCGATTTCTGAAATATTAAAGAAAGTATTGTTCGGATTCGCCAAATCTTTAGAAGAACCAATGTTGCCTCTAAAGCCGATTTCAAAAGTTTCGGCACCGTTGAATACATTTCGAATGCCTAAAAAAGTGTTTCCGGTAATCCCGAAATCTTGGATATTGGAATGGGTAAAATCGGTCGAAAAACCGAAAGTGTATTTCTTTCTGGGGGTTAAATATACGTTGGCAATCAAGCTGTTTTTCTGCGTCTTATCTTCTACATATTGAATCAGCGGATAGTTGAATACCTTGAGATTACTTAAATATCGCGACGTAATAGAAGACCTGAAATCGGAAAAATAATTGCCTTTGGTTACAAAAATTCCGTCGGTAATAGCTTTCGGGCGGTATTTTAACTTGTTGGTGCTGTAAAGGGTAAAATCGTTATAAATCACGCTGTCTTTGATGGGCGCTGAGGCATTCGTCGGATTGTGGTCGGTAAAAATGTTAACCTTGCTGATTTTGTACAACTCGAAAGGCTTGGTTTTTACACTGTCTTCCAGGCGAATGGATTCATTTTCAATAACCAAATCAACATTGGCAATATGCGTCTTTTTTAAGGTGTCAATATCGAAAGTAACGTAATTTTGTTGGAATCGGAACGCACCATTGTTACGGAAATCTTCGGTGATTCTCTTTCGCTCTTCATCAAAAGTCACCGTCTCAAATTTTTGTTTCGATTTGAGTACAGCGTTGCGTTTTCTGGATTGGTAGATAGAATCTAAGGCCGGACTCGCAATAAAAGTTTTGATGCTGTCAATAATATACGGTTTGCCGGTTTTAATGTCGTAACGCAGCTTCACTTTTTTCTTGTCAACGGTGTCAATTTTGTACTG
>JBIIXM010000026.1:0-10395 GCA_044338435.1 Flavobacterium sp.
TATAGTTACACCCCCAACATTAACACAAACAGGATTTACATCCTGAGGGCAATTGCAATTTGAATTGTTACAATTGTTATTTATTTGTTCAAATTCATACTCACTATTGACTTGAATAGTAGTGTTATTGTAATTCACTGAAATAGGATAAACAAAATTGACAATATAATTTTCATTATTATTTTGAAATAAAGCCAATAATTCTGGTTCGTTATTTGCAGTGACTGTTTGATTATCATTAGTTATAAAAGATAACGGATATACAAACGAATAACAAGGTCCGGAGACAACATAATCATCATAAGTATCCATGCCACATGCGATTATGACATCCCAAAAAGCAGTTTCATCTGTAATTATTACAGGAGAAGTACTTCCGTAAACCATTAAGTTAAATGGAAATGCGATTCCATTAATGAATAATTCAGGGGTTTCATTTTCAAGCAAATTAATAATATCTGCCTCATTTGATACATTTACTGTTTGACCGTTGTTGTAAGAAAGTGTTAATGGATAAACAAACTCAAAGCACATGATAGAATCATTAGCGGTACTTTTTCCACTAATGTTGTTAGTTGCTTTAAATTCATTTAAAAAAATTCGCAAAGCAGAACTTTTTTGGGTTTCGATAGTTTCATTACTTGATGAACACGATACTAGTACTGTGGTCAAAATGCTACTAAAAAGCAGTAAAAATTTAATTTTTTTCATGATGGTGCATTCTATTTTTTCACAAAAATATAAAAAAATAAATATTGTTTATTTTTTTTGCTAAAATTTTAAACAAAATCATTAGTGAAGTTTGCTTGTCACAAAATTTGATTTTTGGTCTTAGCGTATCTTTTGGGGTATACTTTTAAATAAAAAAACCCGACACTTTCGTATCGGGTTTTGTTTGCTCCCCCTCTTGGGCTCGAACCAAGGACCCTCTGATTAACAGTCAGATGCTCTAACCAACTGAGCTAAGGAGGAAGATGTTATATCTTTTAAGCGGTTGCAAAGATAGAACGAATTTTATTTTTTGCAAATAAAAATGAATAAAATTTCAAAAAAAATTACTTGCCGACTATCGCTTTGTAAATGTCGTTTCCGTTAGCAAACAACAATAATGTAATAAGTAAAACAAAGCCAACCAATTGCGCTTTTTCCATGAACTTATCGCTTGGTTTTTTGCCCGAGATCATTTCGTATAACAAGAACATCACATGGCCACCATCCAGGGCGGGAATTGGTAATAAATTCATTACTCCCAACATGATTGACAACAAAGCGGTGATGCTCCAAAACACTTCCCAACTCCAACTGTCCGGGAACACATTGTATATGGCATGGAATCCGCCAACACCTTTATAAGCTCCGGTGCTTGGATTGAAGATTAGCTTTAACTGTTTCCAGTAATTTTCCAATTGTGTAAATCCTTTCTCAATTCCGATCGGAATAGACTCAAAGAAACCGAATGTTTCAGTGTTAAATTTGTAATAACCCAACTTCTCTAAATTGGCTTCGGTGACTTCAGCCGGACCAATACCCAACTTGCCTTCTTGGTTTACCGATAAAGTTACCGGGGTTTCTTTACCATCACGCAAGACAACAGCAACAACCTGCTTGCCTTTATGAGCGGCAAAAATAGCTTTTGATTGGTCAAAATATTTTAACGCTTGTCCGTTAACCGAAACAAAAATATCTTTAGGCTTCAATTGCTCTTTATTAGGTGAATTATCGGCAAATCCGCCCACTACGAAAGGCATTCTCAAACTAATCAACGACTTTTTATCTTGATCGATGAACTTCCCGATAAAATTGTTAGGCAGGTTTACAGTTGTTTCTTGACCATTGCGATTCACTATTACGGTTTTGGCCATCAAAACATCTATGTTCACAGACGGTTCAAACTTTTCGATTGGCTTACCATCAATAGCCACTAACTTATCTCCGGTTTTAATACCCGCTTTTTCCAACTCTATATTGTGTACCCAAACACCATCTTTTATGTTAGCGTTTTCGATATATTTTTCGCCATAAAAGAAAGTCATCCCAATGTAAATAATGAACGCCAAAATGAAATTTACCGTCACTCCACCCAACATGATGATTAAACGTTGCCACGCTGGTTTAGAACGGAATTCCCAAGGTTGAGGCTCTTGCGCCAATTGCTCGGTATCCATACTTTCATCAATCATACCGGAGATTTTAACATAACCTCCTAAAGGCAACCAACCGATACCGTATTCGGTTTCACCTATTTTCTTTTTGAGCAGTGAATATTTAATATCGAAAAATAAATAGAACTTTTCGACTCTGGTTTTGAATAACTTGGCCGGAATAAAGTGACCTAATTCGTGAAGGATGATAAGTATTGATAAGCTCAGTAAAAACTGAGAGAGTTTGATTGCAATTTCCATGTGTTAAACTGTCATTTCTTTTAAACGCACAAAAGTAAGGTTTTCACCTTACTCCTGCATATATTATTTGTTTTTGGTTATTCTTTTATGAATTTTTTATGAATCGTCCCTTCAGCCGTCTGTATTTCAACATAATGAACTCCGCTTGAAAGACCGCTAATGTTTATATCCAAACGATTGTCGCTAAGTATTTTTTGCCCTAAACTATTGTAAATTATTACTTGTTCAACAACCAAATCCGCAGGCATTTGCAGGTGCAATTCGTCGTGACTCGGATTAGGATACAATACTATGGCTTCTGCTAACGTGAAAGTTTCATTGGCCAAAGTAGCATTGGAGTTCTTAGAAATGAGATGAACTTCGGGATCAAACTGAACTCCGGTTATGGAAAAAGGCACATTTTGAATAAACACCTGACCGTTACTAGTATTGTTTAAAACCAAATTAGCGGTTTGCCCGCCTGTTCCGGTAATGCGAATCGGTACCGGCATCTCAAAAAAGCTAACCGAAGGATCCGATTGGGTTTGGTTGATTACAAATCGTGCTTGTCCCGTACCCCAATTTTGAGCAGTAATGGTATAAGTAGGATATCCTTGATTGTATACCCAATCGTTGAAAAACTCCGTTAAACTTTGTCCGTATACCGCTTCCAAATGCGTTTTTAAGTCGGTAGTAACCGCGTAATCATAAGCCAAATTAGGATCGGCTAAATAATTGCGAAGGGCTTGGAAAAAAGCGGCGTCTCCCATTTTAAAACGTAACATTTCCAACACCATTGCGCCTTTGTTATAGCTTAAACGACTGCTGAAAATTCTGCCTACATCGGTTAATTGTGCATCGGTTAAATACAAATTCCCCGACGGACTCGAAGTAATAAAATCGACCATGCTTGCCTTTTGAGCAATAAAGGCGTTCAAGCCGTCTAAGTTTTCAATCACTAATGCCGATAAATAGGTAGCAAATCCTTCATTGAGCCAAATGTCTTTCCATGTCCCGCAAGTGATTTTATCGCCAAACCATTGGTGTGCCAACTCGTGCGCAATCAAGCCACGACCAAAACTTCCCATAAAAGAAACTGTGGTGTGTTCCATACCGCCGCCCCAACCAAATTGGGCATGACCGTATTTTTCATTTCGAAACGGATAGGGTTCGAATAAGGTTTCGAATAAATTCATAATCGGCAAGGTCTGCGCCACAGCTGTCACGGCCGAAGTGTAATTTTCCGGGTAGATATAATTCACAATCGGAAAAGTATTAGGCGCGGTTCCTGCGGTTTGGGTGTAGACTTGGTAATTGGTTACTGCAAAGGCAATCAGATAGGCCGGAATCGGGTAGCTGTGGTGGAAATGAGTAGTTTTCGTGCCGTTGCCATTCACCACTTGACTTTGTTCCATTCCGTTTGCCACACTTACATACTGACTCGGCGCTGTTATAAAGACATCTATGTTGTTGACTTTATCACTTAAATCCTGTTTGCAAGGCCACCAATCTCTGGCACCGTAAGGTTCTGATAACGTCCACATTCCCGCTGCTCCCGAATGCACATTAACCGCAAACGCTTCAAAAGCATTTTGTGGTGGCTCACCGGAATACATCATTTCTAGGGTAGCTGAATTTCCGGTAGTCAAGGTACTTGGTAGGGTAATGACCAACTCGTTATTTCCATTTTGCACAAAACTCAAGGTGGTTGTTCCTTGCTTTACAGAAGTAACAGCTAGTTCATTAGCCAAATCAAAAGTCACCGTACTCATATCAGCCAAGGCGGTAAAAGTGGTGGTTACTTTTCCGGTAATGAAATAAATCGCCGGATCTACTGTGAGTTCCAACTTGTGATAGGTCACATCGTAATTAAGTGTATTGGCGTTGGCCTGAAAATTTAGGGTTCTTGATGCCGATTTCCCTTCCATTTCGGCAATCGTATGGGTTTCTAAAACATCGCTTTGGCCAAAAACCGAAGAAATTGTAAAAAAAACCAGTAAAAAGTAAATGTTTTTCATAGCAAACCGTTGAATTTCTGCGAATATAACAATAATTGTAGAAAGCCGATATGCCTTTCACAATAAAACAACTTGCTAACCAACGGTATCTTATGGGTTAAGAACCGAAGTTTTTGAGCATCCCAAAGGTTATATCAAACATTTCACTAAATTTGCGGGCGTAATAAAGAAAACCGTCATGTTACAAATCAGTTACATCAGAGAAAATAAGGAAAAAGTGCTGGCCGCTTTAGCCAAAAGAAATATGGATGCTACCGCTATCGTGGAAGAAGCCATCCAGTTAGATGAAAATAGAAGAAGCACGCAAGTGGCGCTCGACAATACCTTGGCGGAAGCCAACAAACTCTCCTCGGCCATAGGCGAAATGATGAAGAATGGAGAAAAAGCCAAAGCCGAAATTTTAAAACAAAAAACGAGTCAACTCAAGGAAACCAGCAAAGAATTGTCTGAGAAATTAGACACTTATGCCAACGAGTTGTTGCAAAAAATGTATTTGTTACCAAACACGCCTTCCGATTTAGTGCCGCACGGCAAATCGGCCGACGATAACTTTAACGTATTTCAAGAAGGCGACATTCCGGTATTGCACGAAGGCGCTTTGCCGCATTGGGATTTAATCAAAAAATACGACATCATCGATTTCGAATTGGGTACCAAAATTACCGCTCCGGGATTTCCGGTGTACAAAGGTAAAGGTGCCAAACTACAACGCGCTTTGATTTCGTACTTCTTGGATAAAAACACCGAAGCCGGTTACCAAGAATTCCAAGTACCGCACATGGTGAATGAAGCTTCGGCTTACGGCACCGGACAATTGCCTGACAAAGAAGGGCAAATGTACCATGATGCCAAAGATGATTTGTACTTAATTCCAACTGCTGAAGTGCCGGTAACCAACATTTACCGCGATGTGATTTTACAAGAAAAAGACTTGCCGATTTTAGCCACAGGTTATACGCCGTGTTTCCGCAGAGAAGCCGGTTCTTGGGGCGCGCATGTTCGCGGCTTGAATCGTTTGCACCAATTTGACAAAGTTGAAATTGTTCGCATCGAACATCCTGAGAAATCTTACGAAGCCTTAGACGGTATGGTGGAACACGTAAAATCGATTTTAAAAGAATTAAAACTACCGTACCGCATTTTGCGTTTGTGCGGTGGCGATATGGGATTTGCTTCGGCCATGACCTACGACTTTGAAGTGTTTTCTACCGCGCAAGATCGTTGGTTGGAAATATCTTCGGTGTCGAATTTTGAAACCTACCAAGCCAATCGTTTGAAATTGCGTTTCAAAGGAAAAGACGGCAAGACCCAATTGGCACACACCTTAAACGGCAGTTCATTGGCTTTACCTCGCGTATTGGCCGGTATTATAGAAAATTACCAAACTCCGGAAGGCATCGTTATTCCGGAAGTGTTAAGACCTTACACCGGTTTTGACATCATTAACTAATTGCGTTAAACTTACCTAAACAATGTACTAAACAAACACAAAAAGTGTTACTTTAGTACATTGTTGTTTTACTGAAGTCATGAAAAAATTACTCACTGTTTTGTTGTTTTTATTGTCGATTTGGGCTCAGGCTCAAAACGAACAATTGGCCAACAATTACTTTGACCGTGGCGAATTTGAAAAGGCTTTGGTGAGTTATGAAGAACTGCTCAAAGGCCAACAAGGCAACACCAATTACTTTCAAAGAGTGGTGGAATGTTACCAACAATTACAACAGTACGACAAAGCCGAAAAAGCCATACAGACGCGTTTAGACAAATACCGCCAAAACACGTTGTTGGTTGAATTAGGATACAACTACCAACTGCAAAAAAACCAAGAAAAAGCCAATAAATATTTTGACCAAGCCATAGACAAAATCAAAAAAAATGCGCCCGAAGCTTATGGCATCGCCTATACTTTCGAACGAAAAGCTTTGTTTGATTATGCGCTTTTGGCTTATAAAACGGCTCTGGAAACGGATCCTAAATTAAGTTTCAATTTTCAAATGGCCATGATTTACGGCCAGAAAGGTGAACCCGATTTGATGATAGAAACCTATTTATTGGAAGCCTATCAAAATCAGCAAAACTTGCCCATCATTCAAAATCAGTTGTCGCGCTTTATGACTGAAGATGCCGATGCCAATTTTAACGACAGTTTAAAAAAAGCCTTATTGCTGCGTGCCCAAAAAACACAGGATGTATTTTGGAACGACTTTTTAAGCTGGTTTTTTGTCCAACAAAAAGAATACGGTAAAGCTTTTATCCAGCAAAAAGCCATTTACAAAAGGAATCCGGATTCGTTTGGCAATATTGTCAATTTGGCGCAAATGGCCATCAGCGATAACGATCAGGATTCGGCTTCGGAAATCTTGACTTTCGTTTTGGAAAACACTAACGATTTGGAATTGCTGATGCAAGCGCATTCTTATTTGTTGGAGATGAAAATCGACCGAGCTACGGCTAAAGATTACCCCGAAATCACCGCTACTTTAGATAGATTAATTAAAGAATTCGGCGTGAGTCCGTACACTTTAGCATTGCTCGAATTGGAAGCTGATTTTACCGCTTTCCACCTGAACAATCCCGAAAAAGCCAAAATGATTTTGAAAAACGCCATGGAAATGCCGGTGAACCGCTACCAAATGGCCGATTTGAAAATGCAAATGGCAGACATTCTATTGTTTGAAGAAAAGTTCAACCAAGCCTTAATTTATTATTCTCAAGTTGGCGAAGACATGAGCGGCGATGTTACCGGGCAAGAAGCACAACTCAAAACGGCCAAAACCAGTTACTACAAAGGCGATTTCGAATGGGCTTCGCACCAACTGAAAGTGCTGAAATCAGCTTCTACCCAACTGATTGCCAACGATGCCATGGATTTGTTCTTGCTTATCAGCGACAATACTGTGGAAGACTCAACTCAAGTGGCTTTGAAGAAATTGGCTCGTGCGGATTTTCTACTGTATCAAAATAAAAAACCGGAAGCCTTGGCGCAGTTCCAACTCATTTTAAAAGAGCACAAAGGCGAAACTATTGAACCGGTGACTTTACTTCGCTTGGGAAAAACCTATGAAAAAATGGGCGATTACACCCAAGCTTTAGACTATTACGCCAACCTTTTAAACAACCATAAAGACTGTATTTACCGCGACGAAGCGCTGTACTATTCAGCCGAAATTTACGATGTGAATCTGAACGACGCCGAGAAAGCCAAACCGTTGTATGAGGAAATCATCTTCAAACACGAGGACAGCATTTACTTTGTCGACTCGAGGAACAAATACCGAAAACTGCGCGGTGATACCAATTTATAGTTAGCAACAATAACATTCAGAAATCAAAAATCGTTACTCAAAAATCTACAATCACATGATACTCTATAACGTTACTATCAATATACACGAAAGTGTGCACGACCAATGGATGCAGTGGATGCAAGAAAAACACATCAACGACGTCTTGGCTACCGGCAAATTTTCGGCCGCGCGTATGGTTAAAGTTTTGGTGGAAGAAGAAATGGGCGGCACTACCTATTCCATTCAATACACTACCGACAGCAAAGCCACTTTAGAACGCTACTATGAAGAAGATGCGCCGCGTTTGCGCGAGGAAGGACTTCGTTTGTTTGGCGATAAAATGTTGGCGTTTCGTACGGAATTGGAGTTGATAAGTGACCATTAAAAGACTAACTTAGACTTCTTAGACTGGCTTAGACATCTTAGAGAAGAGTCTAAAACGTCTAATAATCTTGCAATCTAACACTCTAAATGAATCAAGTAAAAGCCAAAAAACACCTCGGGCAACATTTCCTAACGGATGAAAGCATTGCCAAAGACATAGCCGATACCTTAGGGCTGGAAGGCTACGATGACGTATTGGAAATCGGTCCGGGTATGGGCGTGCTGACCAAATATTTGTTAGAAAAACCCATTACCACTTACGTCATCGAAATCGATACGGAATCGGTGGATTACCTTAATGCACATTATCCTAAATTGCATGGGAAGATTATTTCTAAGGACTTTTTAAAATACAACATCAACGAAGTGTTTGAAGGCAAACCGTTCGCCATCACCGGCAATTTTCCGTATAACATTTCGTCGCAAATTGTCTTTAAATGTTTGGAATTGCGTGATCAGGTACCGGAGTTTACCGGGATGTTTCAGAAGGAAGTGGCCGAACGCATTTGCGAAAAGAAAGGCAGCAAAACCTATGGCATCTTATCGGTTTTAGTGCAGGCTTTTTATGAAGCTGAATATTTGTTTACAGTACACGAACATGTGTTTAATCCGCCACCAAAGGTCAAGTCGGGTGTATTGCGTTTGCGTCGAAAAGCTGATTTCACCTTGCCTTGCAGCGAAAAACTGTTCTTTTCGGTGGTAAAGACCGGCTTCCAACAACGTCGAAAAACACTTCGAAACAGCCTAAAATCCTTTAATTTGACGGATAATTTAAAAGAAGATAGTATCTTTGACCTCCGTCCGGAACAGCTCAGTGTTGAGCAATTTATCGAACTCACCCAAAAAATAGAAGCCAATGCAGTTTAAAATCAGCAAAGAACTTTTAGCACAAATTGAGCAACTCATCCATGCCAAGAATGACTCGGCATTGGAAGCCTTGCTGAATGACCTGCATCATGCTGATATTGCAGAGATTTTCGAAGAGTTGGAAATTGCAGAAGCGACTTATATTTTCAAAATTTTAGATAGCGAAATCACCGCGGAAATCTTACCGGAATTGGAAGATGATTTGCGCGAGAAAATCCTCCAAGGTTTATCGGCTAAAGAAATTGCCGAAGAGTTGGACGAGTTGGACACCGATGACGCTGCCGACATTATAGCCGAACTTTCCCAAAGCAAAAAAGAAGAAGTAATCTCGGAATTAGAAGACGTAGAACACGCCAAAGACATTGTTGATTTGTTGCGCTACGACGAAGATACTGCCGGAGGTTTGATGGGGAAAGAGTTGGTGAAAGTCAACGAAAACTGGAACGTACTTACTTGTGTCAAAGAAATGCGCATCCAAGCGGAAAATGTAACTCGCGTTCACTCGATTTATGTGGTGGACGATGAAAACCGATTGAAAGGTCGTTTGTCTTTGAAAGATTTGTTGACCACTTCGACCAAAACACCGATCAGTCAAGTATATATCAAAAAAGTAGATTACGTTCGCGTAGACACGCCGAATACCGAAGTGGCCCGTATCATGCAGAAATACGACTTGGAAGCCATCCCGGTAGTAGATGAAATGGGGCGTTTGATGGGGCGAATTACCATTGATGATATCGTGGACGTAATCAAAGAAGAAGCCGATAAAGATTATCAGTTGGCGGCTGGTATCTCGCAAGACGTTGAGGCTGACGACAGCATACTTGACTTAACCCGCGCGCGTTTGCCATGGTTGGTTTTGGCGTTGTTTGGAGGATTTATTAGTGTGAGAGTATTGGGATTGTTTGAAGGTGCTATGGCCAACCATGGAAACCTATTCTTTTTCACGCCGCTGATTGCCGCGATGGCCGGAAATGTGGGCGTACAATCTTCCGCAATTATTGTACAAGGTTTGGCCAATCAATCCATCAGTGGTTCTTTATGGAATCGCTTAATTAAAGAAGTTTCCCTGAGTTTGCTCAACGGCATCATCTTGGCCACTATATTGTTTGTTGGAAGTCATTTTTTATTGAATGTAGAAATCATTATTGGCGAAATTGTTACCATAGCATTAATTTCGGTAATTATCATTGCCTCGCTTATTGGTACATTTATTCCTTTGTTACTCCACCGATTCAATATCGACCCTGCTTTAGCGACCGGACCATTCATTACCACCAGCAACGACATTTGCGGAATTTTGATTTACTTCTCTATAGCCAAAATGATCCTTGGATTTTAAAATAAAAAAACCTCCCATTACTGAGAGGTTTTTCTTTTGTACCCGGAGTGGGAATCGAACCCACACTCCTAAGAACACGAGTTTGAGTCGTGCGCGTCTACCAATTCCGCCAT
>JBIIXM010000317.1:0-2606 GCA_044338435.1 Flavobacterium sp.
ACCTTACGGCAAAACGTTTATTATCAATTATCGATTGTTTACCGAAGAAGAATTGACGCAACTTGAACCGGTCAAGTACAACACTTATGATTAATGGGAACTGAAGTTCATCAGTTGATATTGTTTCGGAGTAACGCCTTCATATTTTTTGAATAGTCGAATGAAATAATTGCAATCTTCAAAACCGCTGGCATAAGACACTTCGTTGACGTGTATGTTGGGATTGCTAAGGAGTTTTTTGGCGTGTTTTATTTTTTCGTTTAAGATGTATTCAATCGGACTCATACCCAATTCTCTCTTGAAATAGCGATAGAATGAAGTCGTACTCATACAAGCTTTATCACTCAAGTCTTTCAAGCTGATACTTTCGCGAATGTTCTTTTTGATGAAATCAATAGAAGGCGAAATCGGACTGCTGCTGTCGATGAACTTTTCATCTTCAAAACGCTTGGCTGTTTGGGTTTGAATGATGCGGATGATTAATTCTTGCAGTGTCAAATCGGCTATCGCATCTTTGGTAATCGAATCGCCCATACATTCTTTGATTAATTTGTTGATGGTACCGGCCAATTCTACATTGTTGTAAAAAAAGTAGTTCTCGTGGTCGAGTTTCCACAAATTACTTTTGCCTTCTTTGGGGTATTTTTCATTTAAAAAATCCAACGTATCGGTGATGATTTTGTTGTCGATAGCCAATGCAATACATTGGGTCGGATTTTCTTTAGATGCTTCGGGAAAGTCAATTTTCATTTCCACGTTCGATGGCACAATCACGGTTTCACCGGGCAAATACTCAAATTGCGGTTCGTCAAAAAGATGCATGATTTTTTTACCGCGCAGCATACTCGTCACCACCAAATCATTAAACTTGAGCGGCACCAAATCCGATTTTTGATAGGTTTCAAAAATATTGAGTTCGCATTGGTCTAAGGAAAAAATAGTGCGGTTTTCCACCAAAGTCTTGAGCGACTTTTCGTGAGTAAGAGCAGGTTTGTTAAGCAAAATTTTGGACGCCATAAAAAACAATCGAACTACTAAGATAAGACTTAAAGTGATTGCATTTTTATACAGAGCCAATTTTCTTGCTAAATAACTATACTTAGAGGATTTCTTCCACGTGACGCTTGATGTTTTCGGCTATCTTACCGGTAGGCAAATCGTTCTCGTCGTTACCGAAAGGATCTTCAATTTCCTCGGCAATCAATTCCAACGAAGCCAAAACGTAAAAAATAAATACCACCACCGGAATCACATAATACCCTAAATTGAAAACATAGCCAAAAGGCAAAGTCATCACATAAAAGAATATAAATTTCTTGATAAAAGCACTGTAAGAGTAAGGAATAGGGGTGTTTTTGATGCGTTCACAAGCACCACAAACGTCGGTGAACGACTGTAGCTCGGCGTTCAAAATAATTAACTGTTCTCCCGATATTTTTCCGGCTTGGTGCAAGTCGTTTATCTTTTGAAACAAAACTTGCGCTACTTGATTGGGTTTGTGTTTTTGCAAGTTGATTTGTAACTCGACATCTTCAAACAAAATTTGCCCGACTTCTTCATTGCTCAAATGCTTGGATAGGATAGAAGCGTAAGTCGGAATCAGAAAGCGCAAGTATTTTTTATCGTGTTCGTCTTTTAGTATGGCCGATAGCTTAATCGCTAAATTCCGACTGTTATTTACCAACGAACCCCAGAGTTTTCGACCTTCCCACCAACGATCGTAGGCAGTGTTGGTTCGGTAAGCCAACAATAGCGAAATGACAAAACCCAACATCCCGTGCATGATGGAAATATTTTTCACATGACTGGTATCTGATAGTTTCCAGTATTCGACTTCCAAATAGCAAATGGCACCGGAATACAATCCGATAAAAATCATCATTGGAAACAATTGTCGAAACGTATCGGCTTTGTGAAATCGGAAAATAAAGGTTATCCAGTCTTTAGGGTTATATTTTACCATTTTGATAATTGATTTGCGCTCAAAAATACATTAAAAACGCAAATTTCCCGCCAATTCTTTTAAGGTGATTTCGTGAATTTTAGTCAGATACAAAGCATTGCTGTAACGCACTTTAGCATCTAAAAAATTCTGCTGAGCGGTTCTGAATTCAATGGGCGTAATGGTTCCGATTTTGAATTTGGCTAAAGTAATGTCTAAATTTTGCTCAGCAATTTTAAGGTTTTGCGCTTCTACTTTGCTCAATTCCAAATAGGTTGTATAACTGGCAAAAGCAGCATTTAATTGTTTTTCCAGACTTCTTTTTTGTTGTTCCAAAGTGACGTTGGCGTTTTCCAATTGTACTTTGGCGATGTGCTCATTTCGGTTTTGCAGATTCCCGTTAAAAATAGGCATCGATGCGTTAAAACCATAAGCAAATCCTCGGTTGGATGATTGCGTGATAAAGCCTAACGAAGCTTCCGAACGCGTAAAATTATAGCCCGATGTAATGCGAATGGTTGGATAGCGACCGGCTTTGACTTGCTTCAGTTGTTGTTCTGCGCTGTTTTTGGTCAGCATTTGGGCTTGTAATTGCGGATTCTGACTTTCGGCAGCCGATTTCAATTCGTCGTATTTCAATTGTTCGTCTACCGAAATTTCGTTG
>JBIIXM010000336.1:0-10358 GCA_044338435.1 Flavobacterium sp.
CCAAGCGGAACTTTCGTTATCAATGGTGCCGAGCGTGTGGTTGTTTCTCAATTACACCGTTCTCCGGGCGTATTCTTCGGTCAGTCTTTCCATGCTAACGGAACCAAGTTGTATTCTGCCAGAGTAATTCCTTTCAAAGGTTCATGGATAGAATTTGCTACCGACATCAACAGCGTAATGTACGCTTACATTGATAGAAAGAAAAAATTACCGGTTACTACACTTTTCCGTGCTATCGGATTCGAAAGAGATAAAGATATCTTAGAGATTTTCGACCTTGCCGAAGAAATCAAAGTATCTAAAACCGGATTAAAAAAATACATTGGAAGAAGATTAGCCGCGAGAGTATTGAATACTTGGCATGAAGATTTTGTAGACGAAGATACAGGAGAAGTTGTATCTATCGAGCGTAACGAAATCATCTTAGATCGTGATACTATTATCGACAAAGATAATGTGGAAGAAATTATCGATTCTAATGTGAAGTCTATTTTGTTGCATAAGGAAGATGCGAATCAAGGAGATTACGCTATCATCCACAATACGTTACAAAAAGACCCAACCAACTCTGAAAAAGAAGCTGTTGAGCACATTTACCGTCAGTTGCGTAATGCAGAACCGCCTGATGAGGAAACGGCTCGCGGTATCATCGATAAATTGTTCTTCTCTGACCAACGTTACAACTTAGGTGAAGTAGGTCGTTACAGAATGAACAAAAAACTAAACCTTGATATCCCAATGGAAAAGCAAGTGCTTACCAAAGAAGATATCATCACTATCGTTAAATACTTAATCGAATTGATCAACTCTAAAGCTGAGATTGATGATATCGATCACTTGTCTAACCGTCGTGTAAGAACTGTTGGCGAGCAATTGTCTCAACAATTCGGTGTAGGTTTAGCTCGTATGGCGCGTACCATCCGTGAAAGAATGAATGTTAGAGATAACGAGGTGTTTACACCTATCGATTTGATCAATGCTAAAACATTGTCTTCGGTAATCAACTCTTTCTTTGGTACCAACCAGTTGTCTCAGTTCATGGATCAAACCAATCCATTGGCCGAGATTACCCACAAAAGAAGATTGTCTGCCCTAGGACCTGGTGGTCTTTCTCGTGAAAGAGCCGGTTTCGAGGTGCGTGACGTTCACTATACACACTACGGTCGTTTATGTCCGATTGAAACTCCGGAAGGACCAAACATTGGTTTGATTTCCTCATTAGGGGTTTACGCCAAAGTAAACGGAATGGGATTCATTGAAACACCATACCGTAAAGTAGCTAACGGACAAGTAGATTTGATTTCTGAACCAATCTATTTAAGCGCGGAAGAAGAAGAAGGTAAGATGATTGCACAAGCAAACATCACCATGGATAACAACGGTAAAATCACGGCTGATAAAGTTATTGCCCGTGAGGAAGGTGACTTCCCGGTAGTTGATCCAACCGAGATTCATTATACCGACGTAGCACCAAACCAAATCGCTTCGATTTCGGCATCTTTAATTCCGTTCTTGGAACACGATGATGCGAACCGTGCGTTGATGGGATCCAACATGATGCGTCAGGCCGTTCCATTATTACGTCCTGAAGCCCCAATCGTAGGAACCGGTTTGGAGCGCCAAGTGGCTTCTGACTCAAGAGTATTAATTAATGCGGAAGGCGAAGGTACTGTAGAGTACGTTGATGCCAACATCATTACAATCAAATACGACAGAACGGAAGAAGAAAGAATGGTAAGCTTCGACCCTGATGAAAAAACATACCAATTAATCAAGTTCAGAAAAACCAATCAAAGTACATCTATCAACCTGAAGCCTATCGTAAGAAAAGGCGACAGAGTAACCAGAGGACAAGTACTTTGTGAAGGTTATGCAACGCAAAACGGAGAGTTGGCCTTAGGTAGAAACCTTAAAGTGGCCTTTATGCCTTGGAAAGGGTACAACTTCGAGGATGCGATTGTAATTTCTGAAAAAGTAGTACGCGATGACATCTTTACGTCTATTCATATTGATGACTATTCTTTGGAAGTTCGTGATACCAAATTAGGTAACGAAGAGTTAACTAACGATATCCCTAACGTTTCTGAAGAAGCTACTAAAGACTTAGATGAAAACGGTATGATCAGAATCGGAGCCGAGGTAAAACCGGGTGACATTCTAATCGGAAAAATTACACCAAAAGGAGAATCTGATCCAACTCCGGAAGAGAAGTTGTTAAGAGCCATCTTCGGAGACAAAGCAGGTGATGTGAAAGATGCTTCCTTAAAAGCGTCTCCATCATTACACGGTGTGGTTTTAGATAAAAAATTGTTCGCGAGAGCGGTAAAAGATAAAAAGAAACGTACCAAAGACAAAGACGATTTGACGACTTTGGAAATGGAATTCGAAACTAAATTTGTTGAATTAAAAGACAAATTGGTTGACAAATTGTTCAACATCGTGAACGGAAAAACATCGCAAGGTGTAATGAACGACTTGGGTGAAGAAGTATTGCCAAAAGGTAAAAAATACACTCAAAAAATGTTACATGCCGTTGAAGATTTCGCTCACTTGACTAAAGGACAATGGGTAGCTGATGACGAAACCAACAAATTGGTAAACGACTTAATCCACAACTACAAAATCAAATTAAACGATTTGCAAGGGGCATTAAGAAGAGAGAAATTTACCATTACTGTGGGTGACGAATTACCAGCGGGTATCTTGAAATTAGCGAAAGTTTATATCGCTAAGAAACGTAAATTGAAAGTGGGTGATAAAATGGCGGGACGTCACGGTAACAAAGGTATTGTGGCTCGTATCGTTCGTCATGAAGACATGCCTTTCTTGGAAGACGGAACACCGGTAGATATCGTATTGAATCCGCTAGGGGTACCATCGCGTATGAACATTGGTCAGATTTACGAAACCGTATTGGGTTGGGCCGGTATGAACTTGGGTAGAAAATTCGCTACACCAATCTTCGACGGTGCTTCTTTAGACCAAATCAACGCCTTCACGGACGAAGCAGGAATCCCAAGATTCGGTCATACTTATTTGTACGACGGAGGAACAGGTGAACGCTTCCACCAACCGGCAACAGTGGGTGTAATCTACATGTTGAAATTAGGACACATGGTCGATGATAAAATGCACGCACGTTCTATTGGTCCATACTCATTGATTACGCAACAACCGTTAGGAGGTAAAGCTCAGTTCGGAGGTCAGCGTTTCGGAGAAATGGAGGTTTGGGCACTTGAGGCTTATGGTGCTTCAAGTACGCTTAGAGAAATTTTGACTGTTAAATCGGATGACGTAATCGGTAGAGCTAAAACTTACGAAGCTATCGTTAAGGGAGAAACTATGCCGGAGCCGGGATTACCAGAATCATTCAATGTGTTAATGCATGAATTGAAAGGTCTCGGATTAGATATCAGATTAGAAGAATAAATCAGTAAACCAGTCTCGGTCTCAGTTGGCAATTACTGCTGACTGTGACTGAAAACTGCGACTGTAACATTTAAAAGTTTACGACTATGATGAATAGAAATAAAGATACTAAAAATACTATCAAAAGATTTGACAGAATTTCGATAGGACTAGCTTCTCCGGAATCCATCTTGGCTGAGTCAAGAGGTGAGGTTTTGAAGCCGGAAACTATCAACTATAGAACCCACAAACCGGAGCGTGACGGTCTTTTCTGTGAGCGTATCTTCGGACCTGTAAAGGATTTCGAATGTGCTTGTGGTAAATACAAAAGAATCCGTTACAAAGGAATCGTTTGTGACCGTTGTGGTGTTGAAGTAACAGAGAAAAAAGTACGTAGAGACAGAGTAGGACACATCAACTTGGTGGTGCCAATCGCTCACATCTGGTACTTCCGTTCGTTACCCAACAAAATCGGTTATATCCTTGGGTTACCGTCTAAAAAATTAGATATGATCATTTACTACGAAAGATACGTAGTAATCCAAGCCGGTATTGCTAAAAATGCAGATGGCGAATCTTTACAAAGATTAGACTTCTTAACGGAAGAAGAATATCTAAACATTTTAGATACGCTTCCGATGGAGAACCAATATTTAGACGATTCAGATCCGAATAAATTCATCGCCAAAATGGGTGCTGAATGTATTATGGACTTGTTGGCGCGCACCGACTTAGATGCTTTGTCATACGAGTTGCGTCACAGCGCTAACAACGAAACGTCTAAGCAAAGAAAAACAGAAGCGTTAAAAAGATTACAAGTAGTAGAATCTTTCCGTGAAGCAAACCTTAACAGAGAAAACCGTCCTGAGTGGATGATTTTAAAAGTAATTCCGGTGATTCCGCCTGAATTGCGTCCGTTGGTGCCGCTAGATGGAGGCCGTTTCGCTACTTCCGATTTGAATGATTTGTACCGAAGAGTAATCATCCGTAACAACCGTTTGAAAAGATTGATGGAAATCAAAGCTCCTGAAGTAATCTTGAGAAACGAAAAACGTATGTTGCAAGAATCAGTAGATTCATTATTCGACAACACGCGTAAAGCTTCTGCGGTTAAAACAGAATCAAACCGTCCATTGAAATCCCTTTCGGATTCCTTGAAAGGTAAACAAGGTCGTTTCCGTCAAAACTTATTAGGAAAACGTGTGGATTATTCTGCCCGTTCGGTAATTGTGGTTGGACCGGAAATGAAATTGTTCGAATGTGGTTTGCCAAAAGATATGGCGGCGGAACTATACAAACCATTCGTTATTCGTAAGTTAATCGAAAGAGGAATCGTTAAAACCGTTAAATCGGCTAAGAAAATCATCGATAAAAAAGAGCCTGTAGTATGGGATATCCTTGAAAACGTGATCAAAGGACATCCGGTATTGCTAAACCGTGCTCCTACTTTGCACCGTTTGGGTATCCAAGCGTTCCAGCCAAAGTTAATCGAAGGAAAAGCGATTCAATTACACCCGTTAGTGTGTACTGCGTTTAACGCGGATTTCGACGGTGACCAGATGGCAGTACACTTGCCGTTAGGACCGGAGGCTATTTTGGAAGCACAATTGTTAATGTTGGCTTCTCACAATATCTTGAACCCGGCCAATGGTGCGCCAATTACCGTACCTTCTCAGGACATGGTTTTGGGTCTGTACTACATGACCAAAGAAAGATTATCTACACCGGAACATAAAATTTTAGGCGAAGGCTTAACTTTCTATTCTGCTGAAGAAGTAAACATCGCTTTGAATGAAGGTAGATTAGAGTTGAATGCTCGCGTGAAAATCAGAGCCAAAGACTTTAACGAAAACGGTGAATTAGTATACCAACTTATCCAAACTACCGCCGGTAGAGTATTATTTAACGAAGTAGTGCCGGAAGCTGCCGGTTACATCAATGAGGTATTGACCAAAAAATCATTACGTGATATTATTGGTAAAATTTTAGCCGTAACTGATGTGCCAACTACTGCAGCGTTCTTGGATAACATGAAAGATATGGGGTACAAATTCGCTTTCAAAGGCGGATTGTCATTCTCATTAGGGGATATCATCATCCCACAAAGAAAAGATGAATTAATTGCTGATGCTCGTGAGCAAGTGGACGGAATTACCATGAACTATAACATGGGTCTTATCACCAACAACGAGCGTTACAACCAAGTAATCGACGTGTGGACTTCAACCAATGCATTGTTAACTGAGTTAGCGATGAAAAACATCCGCGAAGACCAACAAGGATTCAACTCAGTATATATGATGCTTGACTCCGGAGCGCGTGGATCAAAAGAGCAGATTCGTCAGTTAACCGGTATGCGTGGTTTGATGGCTAAGCCGAAAAAATCAACTGCAGGTGGTGGAGAAATTATCGAAAACCCGATTCTTTCCAACTTTAAGGAAGGTCTATCGATTTTGGAATACTTCATCTCTACGCACGGTGCTCGTAAAGGATTAGCGGATACCGCTTTGAAAACGGCGGATGCGGGTTACTTAACTCGTCGTTTACACGACGTTTCTCAAGACGTAATCGTAAACTCTGTAGATTGTGGTACGTTAAGAGGAATCGAAGTTTCGGCTTTGAAGAAAAACGAAGAAATCGTAGAAACTTTAGGAGAAAGAATCTTAGGACGTGTGGCGTTACAAGATGTAATCAATCCTTTAAATAACGAAATCTTAGTACATTCAGGTGAGCAAATCACGGAAGCTATCGTAAAAGCCATCGATGAATCTCCGTTAGAGAGAGTAGATGTGCGTTCTCCATTGACTTGTGAAGCTAAGAAAGGTATCTGTGCTAAATGTTACGGAAGAAACTTAGCTACCGGGAAAATGACCCAAAAAGGAGAAGCTGTCGGAGTAATCGCAGCACAGTCAATTGGGGAGCCTGGTACACAGTTAACCCTACGTACCTTCCACGTTGGAGGGGTTGCCGGAGGTGTTTCTGAAGAGTCCAACATCATTGCTAAATTCGGTGGTAGATTAGAAATCGAAGATTTGAAAACTGTAGTTGGAGAAGATAACGACGGTAACAAAGTAGATATCGTTGTATCACGTTCAACCGAATTAAAATTGATAGATGTTAAAACCGGAATCTTATTAAGTACGCACAACATACCTTACGGTTCTGTTATTAGTGTGAAAGATGGAGATGTGGTTGAGAAAGGCGCTATCATTTGTAAATGGGATCCGTATAATGGAGTTATTGTTTCTGAGTTTACCGGAAAAATTGCTTACGAAGATTTAGAACAAGGACAATCGTTCCAAGTTGAAATCGATGAGCAAACCGGTTTCCAAGAAAAAGTAATTTCTGAAGGAAGAAATAAAAAATTAATCCCAACCTTATTGGTATACGGTAAAGACGGTGAGTTAATCCGTTCATACAACTTACCGGTTGGAGCGCACTTGATGGTAGAAGACGGAGAGAAAATTAAAGCCGGTAAAATCTTGGTTAAAATTCCTCGTCGTTCTTCTAAAGCCGGGGATATCACCGGAGGTTTACCAAGAATTACCGAGTTGTTAGAAGCTCGTAATCCATCTAATCCGGCCGTAGTGTCTGAAATTGACGGGGTAGTGTCTTTCGGTAAAATCAAACGTGGTAACCGTGAAATCATCATCGAATCTAAATTTGGTGAGATTAAGAAATACTTGGTGAAATTGTCAAGTCAAATCTTAGTACAAGAAAACGACTTCGTGAAAGCAGGTATGCCATTGTCTGACGGTGCTATTACTCCGGAAGATATCTTAAGAATTCAAGGGCCATCTGCTGTTCAACAGTACTTGGTAAATGAAATTCAAGAGGTTTACCGTTTACAAGGGGTAAAAATCAACGACAAACACTTCGAAGTAGTTATTCGTCAAATGATGCGTAAAGTTCAAGTGCAAGATCCGGGAGATACTTTGTTCTTAGAAGAACAATTGATTCACACCGCTGACTTCATTGAAGAAAACGATAAATTGTATGGAATGAAAGTAGTGGAAGATGCCGGTGATTCGGAAACTTTAAAACCGGGTCAAATTGTATCGCCACGTGAATTAAGAGATGAGAATTCGATGTTGAAACGCAACGATAAAAACTTAGTAGTCGCTCGTGATGTAATCACCGCTACCGCTACTCCGGTACTACAAGGTATTACCAGAGCATCGTTACAAACTAAATCGTTCATCTCGGCAGCTTCCTTCCAGGAAACTACTAAAGTATTAAACGAAGCCGCTGTAGCCGGTAAAGTAGATACTTTAGAAGGATTGAAAGAAAACGTAATTGTAGGTCACAGAATTCCGGCAGGAACGGGTATGAGAGATTACGATCATACCATTGTAGGTTCGAAAGAAGATTACAATGAAATCATGGCCAACAAAGAAGAATACATTTACTAATATCTTTAGTAATAGTTAATTCAATAAAAGCCACTACTTTATATTCTAAATTAGTGGCTTTTTATATTGCTATCCGTAGTAAGTTTTATATCTAATATTTAAAATCTAATATCAAATGAGCGATAACAATCCACAACAAGGGCAAATCAACATCGAGTTGGATGAAAAAACAGCCGAAGGAATCTATTCTAATTTGGCCATCATTAACCATTCGGCTTCCGAATTTGTAGTTGATTTTGTTACCCTAATGCCGGGTGTGCCTAAAGCGAAAGTAAAATCGAGAATTGTGCTTACACCGCAACACGCTAAACGTTTTTTGAAAGCATTGGGCGAAAACATCCACAGATATGAGCTGGCTAACGGCGAAATAAAGGATACCGAGCAACCGCAAGTTCCTTTGAACTTCGGACCTGCAGGTCAGGCCTAACCAGTAACCATAAATAATACAACCCTCTTCGGTTAAGGAAGAGGGTTTTTTATTGCACCTCAATTTCCATCTTCCTAAAAAGCCATAATGGTTTTTAAACATTTCTTAAAAAATTAACGTTAAAATAGTTTTTTATTAACACGAAAACGTTATAGTTTGTGGGTTAATCTCTTCAAGTTCCTTTTTCTGAATATTATTATTTATGTTTATGATGTCAAATATCACTCAGCATTTTTGAGTTTTCTAAAAAAATGTAAAACTTAAATTATCAAATTATGAAGAGACTTTTACTCAATGCGTTTTTGGGTTGTTTTTATGTGATGGTAGTACTCTTTTCTGTAGAGACTACAGCACAAAATGTTTTTAGTGGCGAACCGGTACAATGGGTAGGAAGACCCAACGGTTATTCTACAACACCTTACAATTCAGATTACAGAACCACAGGTTACAGAAAAATTTCAACTACCGCAACCAATCCAAACGATGGAAGAGGGCAATGGGCAACTACTATCAATGTGCAAAGCTCAGGCGGTAACATTGCGCCGGATAACATGCCGGGCGGTGGCGGAGCCGGTTGGTTGTTAATTTCCGGGCCTTCCTCTAACCGCTTCCAAAATAAATGGAATTTCAACGGAGTAGGACAGGCAGCACTAAATGCCATTAACGGCATTACCCTGCAAGGCGGCGGTCAAGACATGGGATTAAACATGGGAACTGCCGGTTATTACACTTTCGTCATGCGCGACAATGGTTATGCCAGCACGGAAGTTTATATTGCCTACACCGCAAATGCTCCGGTAACGGTAACCAACGGTGGTGTTTCTTATTCAGGCGGCTCACCGGTTATTGGTATCAGCACCGGCGCAACTCCTTCTTCCGGTGAAAATGTTTATGTTCGTTACCGAGTTGGGACCAACGATTTTACATCCAGTACCGCTTTGGTTCAGGCTACAGGTTCAGGAAGCTCTTGGTCGGCTACTTTGCCAACACAATCTTGTAACGCAACCGTGTATTATTATGTGTTTACCAGTACCCGAACATTGGCACAGTTGAATGCCGATTCTGAGCAAAACCGCTCTTTAGTGGCTATGCGTTATGATGATAATTTCGGAGCCAATTATTCGTTTACGATTTCCCAATCTACAGCGGCTGTATTGTCAGGTGGTGCCTCTCTTTGTCAAGGAGAAAGTACTAACTTACAAGTGGCCGTTACCGGTGGTTTGTCGCCGTACACGGTAGTATATTCTGATGGAGCTTCAAACTTTACGGTGAACAATTATACTTCAGGTGCAGCCATCTCGCTGTCGCCTTCTTCCTCAAAAACTTATACTTTGGTTTCGGTAACCGGTAGTAACGGCTGTGCGGGAACCGGTTTGTCCGGTAATGCTGTAATAACCGTTAGTCCGAATGTGACTTATTATGCTGATAGCGATGGAGACGGTTTTGGAAATCCGGCTGTTTCGCAAGTTACTTGTACCGGCGCACCAACTAATTACGTAACCAATAGTTTAGATACTAACGACGCTTTGGTAACCTATGTTGATGCTGACGGAGATGGTTACGGCACTACTACTTTAGCGCCTTCAGGAGCTACAAATAATACGGATTGTGACGATAGCGATAATACTAAAAACACAACCTTCTCTTTTTATGAGGATGTTGATGGTGATGGTGTAGGTTTTGGAAGTTTGGTAAACGGTGTATGTGCGGTAGATGCTAACACGCCTCCAACAGGTTATTCTTTAACCAATACGGATTGTTCTCCAAACGACGGTGCTACTTACCAAGAAGGAACTTTTTATGCTGATGCCGATGGCGATAATTATGCTACAGACAATACTGCAGTTGTTTTATGTTACGGCGCTTCAGAACCTACGGGTTATAGTTTGTTAAATTTAGGGTTAGATTGTAACGATGCTATAGCTGCAATCAATCCGGGTGCTTCTGAGATATTGTATGATGGAGTAGATAACAACTGTAACGATATATTAGACGAGGGCTTCCAGATTACCGCTACAATGGCTAATTGTGGTGCTACTTTGTCCACCATTGGTTCGTTGATATCTTGTGTTAGTACAGGCGGTGTTAACGGATACCGATTTGAGGTTACC
>JBIIXM010000318.1:0-2592 GCA_044338435.1 Flavobacterium sp.
CCAATGAAACTCGGGTACAAAAAGAGGATAGGGTAAACGAGCCAATTCTTTTTGAGGGTTTTCCAAATCCAATAGGGCGGCACAAGCAGCATAAACATAGCCTTCTAATGAATCGTGTACACCGTGGTAAATAAGAAGCCATCCGAATGCTGTTTCGATAGGAGGACAACCGCCACCGATATAGCTGACTTCATGTTTGTATTTTGGTTGGAGAACAATGTATTCATTAAAATGAAGAAAGTACTCTCGCCAAAACTGCGGCGTCAAGTCGGTCAATTTTTCTGTGGCAACTACTAATTGAATTTCCGGTCTTATTCGATGTAAAAACAACAATTTACCGTTTATTTTTCTGGGAAAGAAAATCAAATTTTTATCCCAAATAAGCATTGTTTCTCCCTCTTTTTTAGGAATTCTGTCATGTTGGTTGTATCGGAAGTATTTATCGTTTATCATTCCTTTACTAGCCGCTAAAGCATTGAATTCTTCATAGGTAATTTGCGGAACAATTATGCCTTCTCTCTCAAAATGAATCAAGTCTTTTGAAGTCGCCAAACAACCCAAAGCATTCACACCGTCATAGGCCGTAAATGTCAGATAGTAAGTATCTTCAATTTTTACAATTCTAGGATCTTCTATGCCTTGACTTTCATAATCAAATTCAGGAGATATTAGCGCTTCTTCGTTTCGGGTTTCTATAAATAATGGACCTTTGAGTTTGCAATATCCAATACTAGAGTGATTGCCTTCACGAACTGCTCTGTAGAGCAGGTGGACAAAGTTACCTTCCCTTATAGCGGCCGGATTTAATACGCCTTCATTTTCAAAGGCATGATTGGTTTTTTGAAGCAGTATACCTTCTTTAATAACTTTAATCATTGACGATAATTGGGTTATATGGTTAAAATCAATAAAAAAATGATGATTAAAATCGCCCCGAAATATAGGTTACTCCTATGCGAATAGATTTTGGAATAGACTTTTGGTAACGTTTTTTTTTTCATGTTTATACCTGTTAAAATACATACTAAAGGTCAGGCTGTTTTGTTTGAAACTGCTTATAAAAAAGCTTTTTAAACTTATATTATTCCCATATTTACTTTTAATATGCGACAAACTAAAAAGGCTGTCGTCAAGACAGCCTTTTACAAACATTTGAGTTCAAATGATAAACACTAATAAGTTGTTCTTAATTCTACTCTTCTGTTTTTTGCTTTCCCCAGTACGGTTTCATTACTTGCAATTGGTTTGCTTTCCCCAAATCCGGTTGCGGTTATCCGACTATCAGCAATCCCTTTTTCAATTAAATAGATTCTAACAGCATTGGTTCTTTTTTGTGATAATAACTGATTGAACTCATCCGATCCGTTGCTATCGGTGTGACCGTCTATATACAGATTGGCTCCTTCGTATTTGTTTAGAATTCTAACCAACTCATCCAGTAAGACCAGAGAGGCAACTTTAAGTTTATCGCTGTTGTTTTCAAAGAAAATTTTACTACCGATGTAGGTAATTCTTACTGCATCTTGTTTGGCTATTTCGGGACATCCTTTGTTTTCTATTGTTCCTTTAGCATTGGGACAACGGTCATCAATATCAGGGACACCATCACCATCGCCATCAGGACAACCTTTTAGACTTGATGGACCATAATCGTTCGGGCATCGATCGGTGTCATTCATAACTCCGTCTTTGTCATCATCTAAAGGACAACCATTGCTATCTACTTTATTTCCCGGTGGCGTATTGGCACACTTATCATCTAAATCAGCTACTCCGTCACCATCAGAATCCGGACAACCTTTTAGGGTTGCAGTACCTTTGTTGTCAGGGCAACGATCACTCAAGTCGGTTACACCATCATTATCTCGATCCGGACAACCATTCATTAATACATTTCCAGAAACATCGGGACAGGCATCTAAATAGTCGGCTACGCCATCATTATCTTTATCCAATGGACATCCTTTTTTATCTACAGCAACTCCGGTTGGTGTATCCGGACATTTATCGTTGTTATCGGAAACCCCATCATTATCAGCATCTTTTTTTTCTCCAAGATTGAATGTTAATCCGGCCATATGCATCAGATAGTCATCATTTTTACCGGCAACGGCACCATCTCTTTTGTCGTTATTGGTAAACATAAATCTCTCTTGAAGGTTTAATGAAAGTACCGGTGACAATCGAAAATTGATTCCTCCACCAACGACTGGGAAAGTGGTGTCAATCTTTTCTTTATGAAAATTTAATTGGCTGTCGAACAAAATGACCCCAATTCCTCCAAACATATAAGGTCTGACGAAATATTCAGGGCCGAAAAGGTTAAGTCTTAAATCGACCGCCGCTGAACTGTAATCATTTTTATAACCGGTGACACCGCTGTCATAACCCAAAGTTCCTCGGGTATACAATAGGTTTAAGTCAATATATTTCCATAAATATCTTGAAACCGTAATGCCTCCAAAGCCATACATGGTTTTGTCTGTTTTGTACCAATCTCTTCCTAAATCTCCATGGTATTGAATGATACCGCCGTAGAGCCCGACGTTCCATTTTTTATCTTCTGTTTGGGCTTTTGTTCCGATTGCAGAT
>JBIIXM010000319.1:0-2591 GCA_044338435.1 Flavobacterium sp.
ACTTCGTACTTCTAACTTCTAACTTCGTACTTAAAATGTCATCTTGTCAGCAAAATTCTTGAAAAACTGACAATTTATGCCCAATTCTCCCATGGCATAATAGTTGTCATTTCGCAAACCGTACAACACAAAGTACTATTCACTCGTAGAGGAATAATCAAAAAATAAACAAAAAAGGAGAAAATAAAATGGGAAAAATTATTGGTATCGACTTAGGTACAACCAACTCTTGTGTGGCCGTTATGGAAGGTGGAGAACCGGTAGTAATTGCTAACGCGGAAGGAAAAAGAACAACACCATCTGTAATCGCTTTCGTAGAAGGCGGTGAGATTAAAGTGGGTGATCCTGCTAAAAGACAAGCAGTGACTAATCCAACCAAAACCATAGCGTCTATCAAACGTTTTATGGGTAACAAGTATACTGAAAGCGCTAAAGAAGCTTCAACAGTAGCTTACAAAGTGGTCAAAGGCGACAACGATACGCCTCGTGTAGATATCGATGGTCGTTTGTACACACCACAAGAATTGTCAGCCATGACATTGCAAAAAATGAAAAAAACAGCCGAAGATTATTTGGGTCAAGCAGTAACTGAAGCCGTAATTACGGTTCCGGCTTACTTCAACGATGCCCAACGTCAAGCTACCAAAGAAGCAGGAGAAATCGCCGGTTTAAAAGTAATGCGTATCATCAACGAGCCAACAGCAGCTGCCTTGGCTTACGGATTGGATAAAGCAGGTCAAGACCAAAAAATTGCGGTATACGACTTAGGTGGCGGTACTTTCGACATCTCAGTATTAGAGTTAGGCGATGGCGTATTCGAAGTATTGTCAACCAACGGTGACACACACTTGGGTGGAGACGACTTCGACCAAGTTATCATCGATTGGATGGCGAACGAATTCAACAGCGAAGAAGGTGTTGATTTGCGTAAAGATCCAATGGCATTACAACGTTTAAAAGAAGCCGCTGAAAAAGCTAAAATAGAGTTGTCATCTTCTACACAAACCGAAATCAACTTGCCTTATGTTACGGCTACTGCTTCAGGACCGAAACACTTGGTAAAAACCTTAACTCGTGCTAAATTCGAGCAATTGGCCGAAAGCTTGGTAAAACGTTCTATGGAACCGGTAGCCAAAGCTTTAAAAGATGCCGGTTTATCGACTTCAGATATCGACGAAGTAATCTTAGTTGGAGGTTCTACCAGAATCCCGGTTATCCAAGAACAAGTTGAAAAATTCTTTGGTAAAAAACCTTCTAAAGGAGTTAATCCGGATGAAGTTGTGGCGATTGGTGCTGCTATCCAAGGTGGTGTTTTAACCGGAGATGTAAAAGATGTATTGTTGTTAGACGTTACACCTTTATCTTTAGGAATTGAAACGATGGGTAACGTGATGACTAAATTAATCGAGTCCAACACGACTATCCCGACTAAAAAATCACAAGTATTCTCGACAGCAGTGGACAACCAACCAAGTGTGGAAATTCACGTATTGCAAGGAGAAAGAGCGATGGCCGCTGATAACAAAACCATCGGACGTTTCCACTTAGATGGTATTCCACCGGCCCCAAGAGGTGTGCCTCAAATTGAAGTAACTTTTGATATTGATGCCAATGGTATCATCAAAGTATCGGCTACGGATAAAGGTACCGGAAAATCACACGATATTCGTATAGAAGCGTCTTCAGGATTGACGCCGGAAGAAATCGAAAGAATGAAAAAAGATGCTGAAATGAATGCAGAGAACGACCGTTTGGCTAAAGAAAAGGCCGATAAGTTGAACGAAGCAGACAGCATGATTTTCCAAACCGAGAAACAGTTGGGTGAGTTCGGAGATAAATTATCCGATGGTAACAAAACTGCCATTCAAACAG
This sequence comes from Flavobacterium sp., assembly GCA_044338435.1. GTDB lineage: Bacteria > Bacteroidota > Bacteroidia > Flavobacteriales > Flavobacteriaceae > Flavobacterium. The sequence continues at coordinate 1,873 of JBIIXM010000319.1, forward strand.
CCTTAGACGAGTTGAAAACAGCATACGAAACGAAAGATATTGCTACCATTCAACCGGCTTTAGACAAAATCAACGAAGCGTGGAAAAATGCTTCCGAAGAAATGTACAAAGCCCAAGGCGAAGGTCAAGCCCAAGAAGCGCAACCACAAGCCGAAAACCAAGGTGATAACACTCAGGATGTAGAATTCGAAGAAGTGAAGTGATAAAGTACGATTTACGAAGTAAGAAGTACGAAGTAACCGAGTCAGTAATGGCTCGGTTTTTTTATGCAATCAATGTTCTTTGATTCGGCTTTGCATCTTCATAATGACCAAAACATGAGGAAAAGTAATGGCTGCTAAGAAGGAAAAAAACAAAGCCATAAAAAGCGCTTCTTTTCTAAATAAGAAATAGAGTAGGGCAATGCCTGTCAAGGAAACAAACCAATACAAAAATGCCGCTTTAAAATAGTGCACAAAGTTTTGAAAAGTATATTGTCCGTATAAAAAGCAAATTTGATCTTTAATAGAAGGTAAACTATGCCAAATGATAAAGTAAATTGCAAAAGCCCAAATTAGATTTGAGTTTCTGAAGATGATAGCAAATAATAAGAGATAGATAAGGTTTACCGGAAGTTGTTTTCTGAAAATAGTGTTTTTTCGCAGCATAACTAAACTCAGTACAATTAATACTATTCCGTTAAACTGTAGCATATAAGTAAAATTAAAAGTGTTCATCGG
>JBIIXM010000027.1:0-10303 GCA_044338435.1 Flavobacterium sp.
CAATATCGAGGGCTTCTTCGTATTTTTCTTCTTTGATTAAACGAAGGAATTTGCGCGAACCGGTAACATTGGTGCGCTCTCCTACATTGATGAAATTACTTTCCGGTGTAACTATTAACGGTTCTAAACCGGATAATTTTAAGTATTTGGTTGCTTCCGCCATTATATCGTTTCTAAAATTGTTCTGGGTTTGAATTGAGCGGCTACCTCAGCAATGGCTTTGATGTGTTCCGGAGTGGTACCGCAACAGCCGCCTATGATGTTGACTAAGTTGTCTTGTAAATATTCACGAATCAACGCTTGCATTTCGGCCGGCGTTTGGTCGTATTGTCCAAATGCATTCGGCAAACCGGCGTTGGGATGGGCTGAAATATTGAGTGTTGTATTGTGTGCTAATCTTTTCAAATACGGTTTTAATTGGTCGGCACCCAAAGCACAATTGAATCCGATGCTCAACAATGGAATATGCTGAATAGAAATAAGAAACGCTTCTACGGTTTGCCCGGATAAAGTGCGACCCGAGGCATCGGTAATGGTACCGGAAACCATTACGGGTATGTCCAATTTGCGTTCTTCTTTGACTTCCTCGATGGCAAACAAAGCCGCTTTGGCATTGAGCGTGTCAAAAATGGTTTCTACCAAAAGCACATCACAGCCGCCATCAATCAAAGCTTCCACTTGTTGTTTGTAAGCGATGCGTAAATCGTCGAAAGTGACCGCTCTGAATCCCGGATCGTTAACATCGGGCGACATGGAAGCCGTTCGGTTGGTTGGTCCGATGGAACCGGCTACGAAACGCGGTCTGTCGGTGAACTCATCGGCGACTTCACGGGCAATTTTAGCGGATTGGTAATTGAGTTCATACACCAAATCTTCCATATGATAATCGGCCATCCCGATAGTGGTTCCTGAGAATGTATTGGTTTCTACGATATCGGCACCGGCTTGAAAATACAAGCGGTGGACTTGTTTTACCGCTTCGGGTTGGGTAATCGACAACAAATCGTTGTTGCCTTTTAGCGGATGTGGAAAATCCTTAAAACGTTCGCCACGGAAATCAGCTTCGGAGAAGTTGTTGCGCTGTAGCATGGTTCCCATCGCACCGTCGAGGACGAGGATTCTTTCTTTGATAGCGTCTTGTATTTTTGACATATTTATAAGTTGCTGAGTGACTGAGTTGCTAAGTCACTGAGTTTAATTTGTACTATGGTTTCCTTTTTTAGCCCCGATTGGCAGTGCTACCGCGTAGCACAGAAAGCAGGAATAGGGTCCCGAAACTTCGGGAGCAACAATGCGCAAGCCATTCGCTCACACTTCGAAAAGCTCAGTGTGAAAACATAATAAAAGTATCAGGAAAGTAAGAGAGAATATCTCTGGGTTATCTTTTCTCAAATTGAGATAGAATGTAGCACCTTCTTTTGGCAAAGGGTTGCTAAGCTTTCACAGGGTCTATTCCCTCCGGCTTTCGTGATAACAAACATGATGTTAATGAACGATGCAAAGTAATGACACAGAATTCACATTTGCAAGGGTTTTGAAAAAATAAAAACCTACAACGTTATAGTGCTGTAGGTTTTTGGGGTTGTTGGCCTGCCGATAGGCAGGCAGGTTGGCTAGTTAATTTTTAAATCGGTTTACAACCAAATCGCTTCTTTGATTTTGATTCTCTCGGCTACTTTAAGAATATCGCTTAAGACACCGCGCGCCGTGACTTGTTTCCCGGCGCCGGCACCTTGAATGACGATTGGGATGTCGCCATAAGATTTAGTATAAATTTCAATGAGGTTATCAGCACCTTGGAGTTGACCAAGCGGCGAACTTTTGGGTACCGAAACCAATTTGACTTGGAGCTGTTTGGTCTTTACCTCCAATTCGCCCACATACCGAAGCACATGGTTATCAGCTTGAGTAATTTTGGCAATTTGAAACGGTTTGTCGAACAGCTGCTTGTTGACAGCGTATTCGGATTTGGTGTTTTTTTGATTGAGATTTGGGAGCAAAAGGGATTCTATTTTGATATCTGTAAACTCCAATTCCTGTTCGATTTCGCGGGCGAGGATGAGTAATTTTCTGGCGACATCGTTTCCGGATAAATCTTCTCGGGAATCGGGTTCGGTTAATCCGATTTTTTCGGCTTGGAATAAAATTTTGGAAAACGGCAAGTCTTCCGCAGAAAATCGATTAAAGATGTAACTCAATGAGCCTGAGAAAACGCCTCTGATTTTGGTGATTTCTTCTCCGGAAAAATGCAAGTCGTTGATAGTTTGTACTACAGGCAAACCGGCACCGACATTGGTTTCATAAAGAAAGGTTTTGTCGTATTTTTTGAGGTTTCTTCTCAGCTCTTTATAGAAATCAGTGTGCAAGGTGTTGGCTTTTTTATTGGCAGCCACAATATCAAATCCGTTTTGAATGAGTGGTATATAATTTTTGATAATGTCTTCACTGGCCGTGGCATCTACGGCAATAAGGTTTTCCAATTGTTGTTCTTGTACATATTCGATAATGTCTTCTATTCGAAACGGAATCGCGGATTGGGCGAAGTTGGCTTCCCATTGGTTTTTTAATCCGGCTTTTTCAAAAAAAGCCAAGGTCGAATTAGTGATGATGGGAAAGCGCAAATCGATGTTTCTTTTTTCGAGGAAGAATTTTTGACTTTCAATCACTTGGTTGATTAAAGTGCTACCGACGTTGCCGATACCGAAAAGGACTATATTGATTCTAAGCGCTGACATAGTTTTGTTGTTTTTGTGGATTAAAAATAGGCCCTAAAATTTGGGCTAATTGTTGGTATTCGATTAAAAAAGCGTCGTGTCCGTGAACAGAATGGATTTCGTGGTAAGACACATTTTCTTTTACAGTTTTAGCGAGTTCATAAGTGGTTTTGTTTTCCTCCGAGATAAAAAAATAATCCGTATCGACCGTCACGATGTAAATATGAGCTTTGATGGTTTTGACCACTGTCGTAAAATCGCCTCTGTTGTTGGTGATGTCGTTTGTTTTTAGCAAGTGATTCATCAATTTGTAAGCCGACAAGCGAAAGCGATTTTTGAGTTTGATGCCGTGATTGGCCAACCAATTTTCGATTTGAAACACTGAAGAATCGAGGAACTTGCTTCTTTGAAAACGTTGGTTTATTGACTGAGGCGTTCGATACAACAACATAGCGTGTAAGCGCGCATCAGCAATCGGATCATCGGAATTGTTAAGGATTTGGTCTTGGATTAATACGTTGGCAATCACCCAATCTGTCGCTTTCCAATCGGTGGCAATGGGGATTAGGTTTTGAATTCGGTTAGGCAAAAGCGCTACCATTTCCCAGGCTACTGCACCACCTAAACTACCGCCGATTACGGCAAAAACATCGGTGATATTCAAATACAGTAAGCCTTCCCAAAAAATTCGGGCGACATCGCGAATGGTAAAATCTTTATAATTGGAAATCAGGTTCCCAAAATTATTGTCGTAACCGTTACCCGGAATATTGAAAGCGATAACCGTAAAATAATCTGTATCGATGGTTTTGGTTTCGCCGATTAACTCGTTCCACCAGCCGTTTTCTCCCGTAACATTAGAATTTCCGGTAAGCGCATGATTCACAACCACTATCGGAGCGGAACCGATGGGTTGTCCGAAAGTTTGGTAAAACAACGGAACATAAGGACGCTGCTTTCCGCTTTCCAATACCACATTAAACAAGTCTATTTTTTCTAACTTTTTCATTTTTTTAGCTTTTTTAAAAGACTGCCTTCAACCTAAACTTTGAAGACAGTCTTAACAAACAAACAAACAAAACCTATATCTTTTCTTTAGTATTTTAAATAACCTGTTGCGGAGTTTTTACCAGGACGAATGCGGCTTTTAGGTCGGCTTTCAAATCCTCGATATTTTCCAAACCAACCGACAAACGGATTAAATCTTTGGTTACACCGGTGGCTTCTTGCTCCGAATCTGACAGTTGTTGGTGAGTCGTACTGGCCGGATGAATGATGAGTGATTTGGTGTCGCCTATATTGGCTAAGAGTGAGAACAATTTGGTTTCATCAGCCACTTTTTTCGCCGCTTCAAAACCACCTTTCAATCCGAAGGTTACGATGCCGCTTTGGCCTTCAGGTAAATATTGCTCGGCCAATGCTTTGTATTTAGAAGTGGCTAATCCCGGATAATTCACCCAAGCAACTTCTTCTTGCGATTCCAACCACTGGGCTAAGGCTAAGGCATTTTCGCTGTGTTTTTTGATGCGAAGTGCTAAAGTTTCTAATCCTTGGATGGTTTGGAAGGCATTGAACGGTGATAAGGCCGCTCCGAAATCACGTAAGCCTTCAATTCTGACTTTGGCGATAAATGACGCTGCACCCAGAGCTTCATAGTATTTCAATCCGTGATAACCGGCAGATGGTTCGGTGAATTCCGGGAATTTACCATTGCTCCAATCGAAGTTTCCGGCATCGATGATTACACCTCCTAAAGAAGTTCCGTTGCCGGTAATGTATTTGGTGAGCGAGTGAATGACAATGTCGGCTCCGTGTTGAATCGGATTTAACAAATAAGGCGTAGCCACCGTATTATCAACAATAAAAGGCACTTTAAAAGCTTTGGCTTCTTTAGAGATGGCTTTCAAATCTAAGACATCCAATTTTGGATTGCCCAAACTTTCAGCAAAGAAGGCTCTGGTGTTTTCCTGGGCAGCTTTAGTGAAGTTTTCCGGATTTGACGGATCGACAAAAGTGGTTGTGATGCCTAGCCTTGGCAAGGTTACGCTCAACAAATTGTACGTTCCGCCATACAGACTGTTGGAAGCTACGATGTGATCTCCGGCTTTGAGTAATACCAGCAAGGTTGTAGCGATGGCTGAAGTTCCTGAGGCCGAAACTACAGCTCCGATTCCGCCTTCGAGTGCGGCTAAGCGTTGTTCTAAGATGTCGTTCGTAGGATTGTTCAAACGGGTGTAAATGAATCCGGCTTCGGTCAAACCGAATAGATTGGCGGCGTGGTCGGTGTTGTTGAATACATAAGACGTTGTTTGGTAAATAGGCACCGCTCTGGTTCCTGCGTTTTTAGTGACGTCGTGGCCTGCATGTAAGGCGTTGGTGGCGAATTTTTGTGTGCTCATGATTTTTAGATATTTAGATTATTAGATGTTTTAGATTGTTAGCTTTTTAACATAAAAAAAGTCCTTTTGGATGGCTTACCAAAAGGACTTTTCAGGAGTATAAATATAAACTTCGATTACGTCTTTCGCTTTTGGTAATGGGGTACACGAATGCAACAACACATTGTCATGTGCATCATACGACGGCGAATCATGCTATTTTGAATGGATGTTTTCATTTTGCTTTTTTTGGTTTGCTTTTTTTGTTTGACCCTTCGACTGCGCTCAGGGTGACAATTTATTTTAAATAAAAAAACCTCTGCGGTTGTGCAGAGGTTTGATGGTTATATTTTTAAAATTTAAAATTATGCCATAAGCGTCCTCTGCGGAGTTTCCCACATCATGCGACACATATGACAAATTGTAAAATTCATTTTCGTTGTTTTATATGGGCAAACTTCTGAATGTTTTTTGACTTGACCAAACGGAATTTAAAAATTTAACATTTGAAATTTGCTGATATATATTTAAATACTACGTATTTAGATTTTTTGAAAAATCACAAAAAAATAAAAAAAGCCAAATAGTTTTTTGTTTTCGAATTAGTCTTTATACATTTGCAACCGAAAATTGAGAGGAAAAATTTGAACTGATTGCAACCTCGTTAAAAAATGCTAAAGCAGAAACTCTCCTTTAGCTTTAATGGCAATCCCCTCATTTTTCGCAATATTTAATATTAAACTAAAACATAGTTATGGCTTATTTATTTACGTCGGAATCCGTTAGTGAAGGACATCCGGATAAGGTAGCTGACCAAATCAGTGATGCGTTAATTGACAACTTTTTAGCTTTTGATGCCGAGTCGAAAGTAGCTTGTGAAACTTTGGTAACTACCGGTCAAGTAATCTTGGCAGGAGAAGTAAAATCGAATACGTACTTGGATGTACAATCGATTGCCAGAGAAGTAATTCGCAAAATTGGTTACACCAAAAGTGAGTACATGTTTGAGGCCAATTCTTGTGGTGTTTTATCTGCGATTCACGAACAATCAGCCGATATTAACCAAGGTGTTGACCGTGCCAGCAAAGAAGAGCAAGGTGCCGGAGATCAAGGAATGATGTTTGGTTATGCGACTAACGAAACCGACAATTACATGCCATTGGCTTTGGATTTATCGCACGCTTTGTTGCTTGAATTGGCAGCTATTCGCAGAGAAAACAACGAAATCACTTATTTGCGTCCGGACGCTAAATCGCAAGTAACTTTAGAATATTCAGACGACAACAAACCGGTTCGTATTGACGCTATTGTAATTTCTACGCAACACGATGATTTTGCAGATGAAGCTACGATGTTGGCTAAAATTAAAAGCGATTTGATTTCGATTTTGATTCCGAGAGTAAAAGCCAAATACCCACAATACGCGCATTTGTTTAACGACAATATTACGTACCACATTAACCCAACCGGAAAATTCGTTATTGGCGGACCACACGGTGATACCGGCTTAACCGGAAGAAAAATTATTGTGGATACTTACGGTGGAAAAGGTGCTCACGGTGGTGGTGCTTTCTCCGGAAAAGACCCATCTAAAGTAGACCGTTCAGCAGCTTATGCTACCCGTCACATAGCGAAAAACTTGGTAGCTGCCGGTTTGTGTGATGAGATATTGGTACAAGTATCATATGCGATTGGAGTGGCAAAACCAACATCAATCAACGTGAATACTTACGGTACTGCCAAAGTAAACATGACCGACGGTGAAATCAGTAAAGTGGTGGAAACGATTTTCGATATGAGACCTTACTTTATTGAGCAACGTTTGAAATTGAGAAACCCTATTTACAGCGAAACTGCGGCTTACGGTCATATGGGAAGAACTCCTGAAACAGTAACCAAAACGTTTAAATCACCAAATGGTGAAGACAAAACGGTAACCGTTGAATTGTTCACTTGGGAGAAATTAGATTTCGTAGACAAAGTAAAAGCAGCTTTCGGATTGTAATATCTGAAACCCCTGATAATAAAAAACCAGCTCAATGAGCTGGTTTTTTATTTTTAGCCCCGATGGCCCCGAAGTCTCGGGAGGCATCCTTTTTTACCGTAGAGCAATGATGCTATTAAAGATATTTCTTTACGGTAAAAAAGATATAGCGGACAGCGGGAATCAGCTCCTACAAATTATACTTCATGCTAAAGATAATGTATCTCGGCTGTACGCGGTATTGCGAGTTACGGGTAGAGAATTGCGAGAAACTGTCGTCGTTGATTGAAGTGGTATTCAAAATGTTGGTGGCGGCCACTTTGTATTCCCAGTGGCTGTCTTTGGTTTTTTGATAGGTCAAACTGGCCGAAAGAAAGTCGTATTCCTGATCGACCGTTTTGGCTTTGTTATAGTAATGAAAAAACTCATACTCACTCACAAAAGAGAAACTTTTCAGGAAAAAGTAATCGAGTTTTACAGACGGACTATCGGTGTAAAAAGTATCGTTCGGATATTGGTTTACCGTATAAGAATAGCCCAACTCAATGTTAGGTAATTGCTTAAAATTGGTTGACGCACTCAAGCGATAATTTTGGGTAAAACTTTCGGTATCGACTATATTTTCTGCACTGTTGATTGGATTAACTTGGATATTGTAGAATTTACTCCAATTGAAATTAGCGCTGAAATTGGCCTTGTAAAATTTAAGGAAAGAACGTCCGTAACGGGCATTAGCCGATAAATTTTCATCCCCGAAAGGAGAATTGAACGGCGAACCGATTTGGTTTACGCCTTCGAACAAGGCTCGAGTTTTGATGGCTTCGGTAGTTCTAGTATAATTGATATAGCCACCAAAGTTTTCAAAATTGAACATATTGAATTTTTGGTAAGACAAAGTATGGCTTTGGACTACCGAATTTTCCAAATCGCGGTTTCCGGAAAACAAACTGCTGTAGCTGTTGAAAATAGTACCTAGCGCATAGTTGTTGATGTTAGTAAAGTTGTTGGTGATGCCGAAGTTATAGGTTAGTGTTTCCGATTTTTTGATTTGGTAAATCATTTGAAAATCGGGCAACAAACGAAACAGTTCCTGATTGACATCAGTAGCTAATTGGGTATTGGTTAAGTTAAATCGGTGTAAAGTCACGCCGGGCGTAAAGGTAAATTTACCGGTCAACCATTTGAAATGAAACCCTAAATAAGTGTCGTTGTAACGGTAACTGACATCGTTATTGTTTTCGGGTGCGTTTAATTCGTTAACGGTTCCGTTGTCTAAACGTTGGTCGATGGAAGACGTTAAACTTTGGTAAACATAGGAGTTAGCTAAGGTAAAATTCAGATTGGTTTTAGGCGTTAGTACATAATAATAGTCCAAACGGCTGTCGAGTTTATTGGTTTTGATGAAGCGACTTTGGGTAATGTCGTTGCGGTTTTGCGTAGTATTATACCCTGTAAAATCAAACGGTTGAAACTGTAAATTAGCGTTGTAAAGCGGATCTTCGTTTTGGTACAAATGTTGGGTTTCGAAAGCAAAAATATGCTTTTCTGTTGGTGTATAATAGAAACTCAAATTCTGATTGATGTTGACAGGATCTTGCTTTTTAGAGGTAAAGATACTTTCGTTGGTATTGGTTCCTGTTAGGAAATTTGACACCTGACGGTTGAGTTCGTTGTTTTCTCTTTGGGCGGAAATTCGGTTTAAAATATCGTAATCCAACTGGAAATTAGCATTGGGTTTATAGGTTGCACTAAACTTGAACAATCCCAAATTGTTTTTCTGACTACCGGCATCGTCTCTGACTTCAGACGAAGAAACGTCGGTCGAATTAGGTTGTAAAATATTAACCGTAGAAGCCGTTTCGGTATCAACTAAAGTAGAAGTAGCAATAACAAATCCGCTTAAACTCCAGCTTTTCGAAGGATTGTATGAAAAATTGGTAGCGCCGAAATGCGATTCGATTTCTTTAACGCGATTGTCTTGGAAAAAGCTAATCCCTAAGGAATTACTACCTACATTAATACTGCCGCCACCTTTGCCCATAATGTTACGGAAACCACCACTGAATCGGAAATAATCCTGAATAGTGAAGGCTTGTTGTCCAACATTATTACTGTTGCCCATGATGTTGATGCTGTATTTCGGACTGTAATAAAACGCTTTAGGCGCTACTACATATCGATTATCATCGTGTCCTACGCCTATACCGGCGGTCATGTCGCCAAACCAGAAGTTCTTCTTGCCGTCTTTCAGTTTGATGTTCATGGCGAGGTTGTCTTGGTTGTTTTCCACGCCTTTCATGATGGAGTTTTCGTTGTAGTTGCGCAAGACTTGCACTTTGTCAATCGCATCAGCCGGAATATTTTTGACACCTAATTTAGTATCGCCGTCAAAAAAATCTTTGCCTTCTACCATTAACTTGGTTACCGATTTTCCTTCTACTTTTACTTGACCGTCGGCATCTACTTCAACGCCCGGTAGTTTTTTTAAGACGTCTTCCAGTTTTCGTTCGGTTCCGGTTTTAAAGGAATCGGCATTATAGACTATGGTATCGCCTTTGATGGAAACGGGCATTTCGCGTACAATTTCTACGCCATCTAACTCGATTCCACCGCTGTCCATCGTGATGTTTTGGGTGATGTTTTCCGCTTGGGTAGTGATTACGATTTCTTTGTTTTGCATGCCCAAATAACTGAACTTAATGGTGTAAGTGGTATTGGTTTTCAGATTGAGCAAAAACTTTCCTTTATCGTTGGTGATAGCATACGCATCCATGGCTTTGGTCGCTTGATTCATAGCCATAACATTGGCCATTTCTAAAGGTACTTTGGTGTTGTCTTGTACGGTTCCTTCGAAGCGAACGGTTTGGGAAAATGAAAGAATTGAAGTAAAAAGGAATACGAGTAGTAGGGATTTTTTCATTGCTTTAGTTAGATCGATTAATTAGTGTTGAAAGTAAATTACGCCGTCTTCATCTTTCATACTGTCTTCTTTTTTCTTTCGGATTTCATCAAATTTCTTTTGGGAAACTTTTTCTCCTTTGTTCGGTACTTTGATCTTGACTTTCTCTTTGTTGCTGAGCGTTACTTTGGTGCACAACAAAATGCTGAAGCCATCATTAACTTCTAATATTAAACCCGGCAAACCCCAATAATTATCAGGACCGAAACTAACAGGAATTTCAGGAGTGTACCAAACGGTTACTATTTTATCTTCGGGTTTGGCCATT
>JBIIXM010000028.1:0-10275 GCA_044338435.1 Flavobacterium sp.
TCGCCTTGTTCAGATGGCGAGTCGATTTGGTTGGCTTCTCTTGAAGTTCCCAAAGTTACCGTTGCCAAGGCTTGTGTTTCTCCACGAGTAAACAACGATGAACCATGCACTGATGGTAAGTAATCAGTTTCACACCAAATAGGTCTGATTTCTGTCGTTTTTCTTCCGTCTAAACGGATACCTTTTTCAAGGATTACGTTACGAACGGCTTCTTTATTGGTTTTGTAGAAATATTTACCAACCAGTCCGGCTAAGTCAGCGTTTTCAGCGTATTCTTCATCTGTAAATAAGGCTTTACACTCTTCTTTAACTGCTGCAAATTTTTCACCTCTTTCGCTTTTTCCAGAAGCTTCTTGTGCAATCGCATAACATTTGTCATAAGCGGCTGCTTTTACTTTGGCATAAACTGCTTCGTCTTCCGGTTCTCCTTCGTAAGTACGAATTTCTTTTTTACCGAAAGCTTCTTGCAATCTTAATTGAGCTTGGATTTGAACTTTGATGGCTTCGTGAGCAAACTTGATAGCTTCTACCATTTCTGCTTCTGAGATTTCTTTCATCTCACCTTCTACCATCGCCACTGAATCTAAAGAAGCGCCAATCATCATATCGATATCAGATAATTCCAATTGTGCTCTGCTTGGGTTGATGATAAATTTTCCGTCTACACGGGCTACGCGTACTTCAGAAATTAAGTTGTAGAAAGGAATGTCGGAAACGGCTAAGGCAGCTGAAGCGGCTAAACCGGCTAAAGCATCCGGCATTACGTTTTCGTCATGCGACATTAATTGAATCATTACCTGAGTTTCAGCATGATAATCATTCGGAAATAGCGGACGCAATACACGGTCTACTAAACGCATGGTTAATACTTCGCTGTCACTTGGACGGGCTTCTCTTTTGAAAAAACCTCCCGGAAAACGTCCTGCGGCGGCAAATTTTTCACGGTAATCTACCGTTAACGGTAAAAAGTCAACACCAGGGTTTGAAGTTCTGGCAGATACGGCTGTGGCTAAAAGCATACAGTCGCCTAATCTAACAACAACAGAACCGTCTGCTTGTTTGGCTAATTTACCGGTTTCGATTAAGATGGTTCTACCATCTCCCAAATCGATTGTTTCTTGGGTTACTTTTGGAATCATAAAAATTAATTCGTTTAAACAATTAGGTTAGTTGTGTTGTAGTTGTTGTAGTAGTTGTTTGTAACCCAATGAAAAACCGAAACTTTTCTTTTATTTTAAAACAAAAAGAGGCGCGCAAGCACCTCTTTAGATATGTATTATTTTCTAATACCTAATTCTTTGATAATCTCACGATATCTGTTGATATCTTTTTTCTTCAAGTAATCTAAAAGACTTCTTCTTTTACCTACTAAAAGTACTAACGAACGCTCAGTGTTGTAATCGTGACGATTTTTTTTCAAGTGCTCAGTTAAGTGAGAGATTCTAAATGTGAACAACGCGATTTGCCCTTCAGCAGATCCGGTGTTTTCAGCTTTTCCTCCGTGTTTAGCGAAGATTTCAGCTTTTGTTTCTTTACTTAAATACATTCCAATATTTATTTAAATGATTATTATGTATGAATTAAGACTTTCTCAATTCGTGTGCAAAGGTAGAAATAATTGTGAATAGTGAAATATAAATTGTAAATTATTTTTAAAATAATTTCGCAACTCCCTCATTTACAAACTCTAAAAATCGTTCGTCTGCTTCTGTGAAAGGATCGAGTACATGACTGTCGATGTCGATTTGACCAATGTTGACTCCATTTACAAATAAAGGAACCACAATTTCTGATTTCACGGTAAAACTACAAGCGATATAATTGTCTTGGGCTGCCACATCAGGTACTACGAAGTTGGCATTGGATTCGGCTACCTGACCGCAAATGCCTTTCCCAAACGGAATTACAGTATGATCGGTCTCAGCACCAACATAAGGGCCAAGATGTAAGGTTCTGTTTTCATGATTGGCAAAATAAAAACCAACCCAATTGTAATAGGAAACATTGTCGGACAAATATTGACATAAGTTTTTGAGCTTTACTTCTCTCTCAGTATTGGCTTCCGTAAGCAGGGCGGTTACTTGCGGTTTTAAATTTTCTAAATTCATTTTTTCCAAATTTTATGCAAAAGTAACGACTGTGCTTTTTTAAATTTATATAAAATTGTTAAAAAATCAGTCTTGAAGAATCTGCTGCGGCAATACCGTCCTTTTTTACTTTTTCTGGGAAAATTTTTGCTGACCTATTTAGTGCTTACCGTATTGTATCAGTCGTATTTAAATCGATTTGATTCAGCTGCCAATCAGGTAGATTCTTTTACTCAGATGGTGGCCAATCAAACCCAAACGGTGTTGACTCTTTTTGATGGCGTTACCCAAATTGAATCGCATCCGACCGAGCCTAGTGTAAAAATAATTTACAGCGGAAAGTATGTTTCTCGTATCATTGAAGGATGTAATGCCTTGAGTGTGATGATTTTGTTTGTTTCTTTTGTAGTGGCCTTTACCGGAAATCTCAAGAGAACCATCGTTTTTATACTTTTCGGTTTACTACTGATACATCTTTTAAACGTAGTTCGAATTGCTTTGTTGAGTGCGGCACTTTATCATTATCCGCAATATGAACACTTACTGCATGCGGTTATTTTTCCGCTAATCATTTACGGAATCGTTTTTTTACTTTGGGTTATTTGGGTTAATAAATTTTCATTACATGCTACAACTGTTGCTAAAAAATAAATCAACTGTTTTATGGTCTTTGTTCTTAATCGGACTGTTAGTAGGTATTCGCCTTTTTGAAGACCAATTGTTTTACGACCCATTTTTGGCGTATTTCAAAAGCGAATTCACGCACGCTAAATTGCCACAGTTTAACGTTTTTAAACTCTTCTTCAGTTTAGGAATGCGATTTTACCTCAATACGGTCATTTCCCTTTTCTTGTTGTATGTGATTTTTAAAGACACCAAAATCGTTAAGTTCTCCATATTGCTCTACATGATTTTGGGGTCGATATTGTTAATCAGCTTTTTGTTTGTGCTGAATTTTTTTGGAGAAGAAAACAAAATGGCTCTTTTTTACCTGAGAAGATTTTTAATCCAACCGATATTCATTCTGCTTTTCATTCCGGCCTTTTATTATCAAAAACAAGTCAAGAAGTAACCGAATTTTCGTAACTTTACGATAATTCCGCCAATACCAATGACCATGAAAATCGTAAAGCATTCGGGTAGTATAGTCGATTTTAATCGAGACAAGCTTAAAAGCTCATTGCTTAAATCGGGTGCCGATAAGAAAGTAGTGGAAGACGTTTTGCAAGTGATTGAAAAACAAGTCTACGATGGTATTTCTACTAAGAAAATTTACAGATTAGCTTTTAACTTACTTAAAAAATCTTCTCATTCTCATGCCGCGCGATACAATTTAAGGGCGGCGTTGCAATTATTAGGTCCGGCCGGGTTTTTCTTTGAAAAATACATTGCCAGATTATTTATATCCGAAGGTTATTTGGCACAAACCAATCTTTTTTTATCCGGCAAGTGTGTCGGACACGAAGTTGATATTGCCATCATGAAAAACAATTACATCGAAATGGTCGAATGTAAGTTTCATGCCAAAAGCGAAACTAATTCGGATGTGAAAGTGCCTATGTACATTTTGTCGCGATTCAACGATTTGAAAGACAGAAATCATTTGATTTTTACCGAAAAAGATAAAATTTCCGGCTGTTGGATAGTGACCAATAATCGTTTTACAGCCGATGCCATGGCTTTCGCCCATTGTTCGGGTTTGCAATTGCTGAGTTGGGATTATCCCAAAGAGTTCAGTTTGCAAAAAAGAATAGACGAAGGCCAGTTGTATCCCATCACTTGTTTGACGACGCTGACTTTGGCTGAAAAAGACAAATTGTTGGTTCAAGATGTGATTCTGGCAAGCGAAATTATTAATAACACAGAAGTTTTGGAGCAAATTGGTTTGAGTGCCAACCGCGTGAAGAATGTCATTAAAGAAGCTTCCGAACTTTGTAAATACCTTTAAAATGAAAGTCCAATTTTTAGGCGGTGCCGGAACAGTAACCGGTTCCAAAACGTTAATCGAAAGCAATGGTGTTCGTATTTTAATTGATTGTGGACAGTTTCAAGGGATTAAAACCTTGCGTGAACTGAATTGGGAACCGTTGCCGATTTTGCCGAGCAGTATCGATTTTGTATTGCTTACTCACGGTCATTTAGACCATTGCGGTTGGTTGCCCAGATTGGTCAGTCAAGGGTTTGAAGGTAAAATTTATTGCACCAGTCCTACTAAAGACATCACCAAACTGATACTGTTGGACAGCGCCAAAATTCAAGAAGAGGAAGCCGAAAAAGCCAACAAGGAACATTTTTCCAAACATGAAAAGGCCGAACCGTTGTACAATTTGGCGCAAACTGAAAAAGTTTTTCCGCTTTTCAGGGTGGTAAAACCTAACGAAGAAGTCCAACTCGATGCGGAAATTATTGTGAAGTTCAGCAACGCAGGTCACATCTTGGGCGCTTGTAGTATCGAATTACAATTGGAAAATAAAACGTTGGTTTTTTCCGGTGATATCGGTCAAGACGATGATGTGCTGATGTTCGCACCTACCAAGCCGCAAAAAGCCGATTATATCTTTCTTGAAAGTACTTACGGGAATAGAATTCATCCGCAAGAAGATGTTAAGTTGTTGCTCGAAACCTATATCAACAATACAGTACAAGCCGGTGGAACGGTCATTATTCCGAGTTTTGCTGTCGAACGCGCTCAAACGTTAATGTACCTGCTTTGGCAACTTAAAAAAGAGGACAGAATTCCCAACATTCCGTATGTGATAGATACGCCTATGGGCATAAGGGTGTTGGATGTTTTTATGGAAAATCGCCAGTGGCACAAACTCTCTGAGCAGCAGTGTGTTGATATGTGTAAAATGTTTACCATGAATTCGGAGTACAAGGAAACAGTAGCCACAATTTTCGACAAACAACCCAAAGTAGTTATTGCTGCTAGTGGCATGATTACCGGCGGAAGGGTATTGAGTTATTTGGAACGCTACATCGGTTTGCCCGAAACTACCGTAATTATCGTAGGTTACCAAGCCGAAGGTACACGCGGCAGAAAACTACTCGAAGGCGCTACCGAAATCAAAATTTACGGAAAATATTATCCTGTTTTGGCTAAAGTTTTGGAGATAGAGGGTTTGTCGGCACATGGCGATCAAAATGATTTGCTTCATTGGCTGTCAGCACTCCAAAACAAACCGAAGAAAGTTTTTTTGGTTCACGGTGAGAATGAACCTAGCGATGCACTTCGTATTAAAATACAAGAAATGTACGGATTCGATTGTGCTGTGCCACGCATGGGACAAGAGGTTGAATTATAAGAATTAAGACCTTTTTAAGATGGTTTTTAAGTTATATTATTAACTTTGTGGCATGAAATTTAAAAAGCACATAAGTATACTAACCGCTTTGCTGATATTGGTTTCCAATTCAGGCTTAGCCTTTAGTGTGCACTATTGTGAAGGTAAAATTGCTTCAATTTCCTCCGTTTTTTCCAAAGAGGAAGTGTGTAATATGCCTGTAGTGGTTGAAAAAACCTGTTGTGCTAAACAAGTTACCACGCACAAAGACTGTTGCTCCGACAAGAAAGTCGATTTGAAAAATAAAACCGAGAAAATCATCATTAAAACGATTTCACTCGATTTTGAACCGGCTTATTTTTCAGAATACAAAAACCAAGTTTTTGGAGTAGCCATTACTCCTGAATATGTAGACGAAAAAGTGGCTTTTTATTGCGATTCTCATGCGCCGCCGCTTTACCAACTCTATTGTCAATACACCTTTTACGCCTGATTTCATTTTAATTCCGAACAGATTCTAATACCATAGAATCGGCTTATCAGAATTAATTTTAAATCACAATTTATGAAAACACCATTGTTATTCCTGACGATGTTGTGTGCTGCCGTAAGTTTTTCTCAAGAAACAATCCAACAAGATTCTTTGAAAACAGTCACGGTAGAAGGCAGCCGAAAAGGAATAAAAAAATCACTCAATGTTACGGCCAATACTACATTGGTAACCAGTAAAGAACTACTCAAAGCGGCTTGCTGTAACTTGGCCGAAAGCTTTGAAACCAATCCGTCGATAGACGTTAATTTTTCCGATGCATTAACCGGAACCAAGCAAATCAAAATGCTTGGATTAACCAGCCCGTATATCCTTATAACAGAAGAAAATGTGCCTTCAGTTCGTGGTGCTTCACAGGCTTACGGAATGTCGTTTACACCCGGAACTTGGGTAGAAAGCATCCAAATTACCAAAGGTGCAGGAAGTGTAGTGAATGGCTTCGAAAGCATTTCGGGGCAAATCAATACCGAATTAATTAAGCCCATAGGCGATATTCCTTTATTTGTAAATGCTTATGGCGACAGCGGAAGTCGTTTCGAGTTGAATACCCATTTCAATAAAAAAGTATCCGATAAATGGGCTACCAGTTTGTTCGTTCACGGTAATGCTCGTGTGGCAAAAAACGATATGAACGACGACGGTTTTATGGACAATCCGTTGGGAAAACAATTCAACTTAGTCAACCGTTGGCAGTATTCGAATCCGGAAACGGGTTGGGTTTCGTTTTTGAATGTTCGTTATATGAATGATGAAAAACAAACCGGTCAACTTGATTTTGATCCCGACAGAGATAAACTGACTACCAATTTTTGGGGTTCTGAAATCAATACCGAACGATTGGATTTCAGTTCTAAAGTAGGCTATGTTTTCAAGGATATGCCTTACCAAAGTATCGGTTTTCAAAACGCTTTCAGCAACCATAACCAGCAATCGTATTTCGGATTGAATCAATACAATATCAAGCAGCAAAGCTATTATTCCAACTTGATTTTTAACTCGATTATCAGCAATACCATGCACAAGTTTGCTACGGGTTTGAACTTTGCGTATGATATGTATGCCGAGTTTGTGAATGTCATTGATGTGAGCAGAATTGACAATTCCGTGGGCGCTTTCTTCGAGTATACTTTTGATGACAACGACAAGTTTAGTTACATTTTAGGAGGAAGAATGGATTATCACAATAGGTTAGGCGTCTTTTTTACGCCGCGTTTGCATGTGAAATACAATCCGTGGGATAAGGCTGTTTTGCGTTTTTCTGCCGGACGTGGTAAGCGTGCCGCCAATATTTTTGCTGAAAACCAAAACCTTTTTGCCAGTTCCCGTGTGTTTTCGGTATTAGATACTAACGGAAAAATTTACGGATTGGATGCTGAAATTGCTTGGAATTACGGTTTGAGTTTTACCCAAAACTTTATGTTGTTTGGCATGAAAGCCGATACGACTATTGATTTTTACCGAACCGATTTTCAAAATCAAGCCGTAGTTGATGTGATGAATTCGCCCCAAGAAGTGCTGTTTTACAACTTGGACGGAAAATCTTTTGCCAATAGCTTGCAACTCGATTTCAATTTGGAAATTATCAAACACCTGAATTTGAGAACGGCTTATAAGTATTACGATATTTCTACAGATTATCTTTCGGGCAGTTATCAAAGACCACTGCAAGCCAAACACCGATTTTTCGGAAATGTGGAATATGCCACTCATATTGTAGAAAAGGGCAAGCAATGGAAATTTGATTTTACTTGGAATTGGCTAGGGAAGCAACAGTTGCCTAATACAAGAAATAATGCTGCTGCGGACAGTTTTCCGGAATTTTCGCCTTCATTTAGCTTAATGAATGCACAAATAACACGTACTTTTTCAAGTACATTTGAGGTTTATGTTGGCGGCGAAAACATTGGCAATTATACACAGGATAAAGCGGTTTTGGGAGCCGATAATCCTTTTGGAGCCACTTTTGATACATCAATTGTATATGCGCCGGTTTTTGGACAAATGTATTATGCCGGATTGAGATTTAAGATTAAATAAATGCAATAACAATAACAATTTAAATGAAGATTATGAAAAATATAATGATAGTAATGCTTGTACTACTGGTTGGTTTTTCGGCACAAGCACAAGAAAGGAAGCTTAAAAATGCCAAGTACAACATGGAAGTAAACGGCAATTGCGAAATGTGTAAAAAGCGAATTGAGAAAGCAGCTTTGTCGGTTTCTGGAGTAAAAAGTGCGGAGTGGCACATAGATGACCATCAATTACATTTGATTATTAACGAAGAAAAATGTTCGTTAATTGATGTAAAGAAAGCCATAGCCAAGGTTGGTCATGATACTGATGAGGTTAAAGCGACCGATGAAGATTACGAAAAGCTCCACGGTTGTTGTATGTATGAAAGAAAGTAAATTTGAAACTCCTTCAAACGAAGGAGTTTTTTATTACTATTTTTACAAAAAAAATGAAAAGATTATACACTATTTTGGCAGTTGGTTGTTTTGCTTTTGGTTTTTCTCAAGCGTTGAAGCAAGATCAAAGGGTTTGGATGGCCTATGTTGGTCAGTACAAGGCTTCTCCTAGATGGGGTTACCATATGGAGGCGCAATTTAGAATGGACAATCAGTTGGAGCAAAACATGCAAAACTTATTCAGAGTTGGTGCGGTATATCATCTCTCCGAGTCAAAAAATATTACTGCCGGTTATGCATTGGTCAATACTTACAGCGCAGTAGCCGATGATTATTTCAAAGAAAATAGGCTGTGGGAACAATACCAAATCACTACTAAATGGTCCAAGGATATTTTGATTAATCGTTTTCGAATGGAGCAACGCTGGGTGGAGCAATTTGGAATTTCAGAGCTTGGACAAACGGCATCAGAAACTGCTTATCAAAACAGGTTTCGTGTTTTGAATCGTTTTTTATGGCATTTGACAACCTTAAAATCGGAAAAAGAACAGCTTTATGTTGTAGTGCAAAATGAGTTATTTGCAACTTTGGGTAAGAATAAAGTAAATTCGAAAGTGATTGATCAAAATCGGTTTTTAGTGGGATTCGGACTCAACTATAATAATACCATTCGTTTGGAATTGGGTTATATGAATCATTACATTACATCATCTACTGCATCGGATTTGATGAATCATACTGTCTCGATTTCATTGTTTCATAATATCGTGTTATAAAAAGTATAAAGTGGCAGCTATCCCGAAAAATATCCTTAATTTCACGCACGAATTTTCACCCTTAATTTGTTAGTTCATGAGTGATTTTGATTGGATGCAATTGCTGAATCCTGAGTTTTACATAACCATGTCGTTAGGCGGGGTTAAGGTTGGTCTTTGGATCGTATTGTTTATTGTATTTGCCGAAACCGGTCTGTTTGCCGGATTCTTTTTGCCCGGAGACAGTTTATTGTTTTTAGCGGGAATTTATAGTCGAGATTTAATAGAGAATTTTACCATTATAGAAAGTGATGTCTTAAATGTAACACTATTAGCAGTTTTGGTTGCTGTAGCTGGAATCATTGGTAATATGGTTGGCTATTGGTTTGGCGCCAAAAGCGGTTACTATTTGTATAAAAAAGAAGATAGTTTTTGGTGGAAGAAAAAATACCTAATCCAATCCAAAGACTTCTTTGAGCGTTACGGTGGTAAAGCAATTATTTTTGCTCGTTTTTTACCGGTAGTAAGAACGTTTGCGCCTATAGTTGCCGGGATTGTGACTATGGATAAAAAGAAGTTTATGTTTTATAACATAGTGAGTTCTTTTTTGTGGTCGTTCACTTTAATTTTTGCCGGACATTATTTGTACGGTATGTTTTTAGAAGAATTTGATATCGATTTAAAACACCACATAGAGAAAATTGTGATTTTTATTATTTTGATTTCAACTTTCCCTGTCTTCCTTAAAATGATTAAAAAACATCCTAAAGAAGAAACCCAAGAATAAAAAAAGCCTCAAGAAATTGAGGCTTTTTTTAATTCATTTCCAGGATAACTTCGTCGTGTATTAATTTGCCTTCCGGAGTAATGCCTTCAATAATAACTTTTACTTCAGGCTTGTTATAATCCGTTATTCGGAACAAAAACTGTCCTTCGTCATTTGCACGGATTAGTGATTTCCATTCGATTAAACCATAATAATCAAAACCTGTATTGTTTGTGTTTTTATAGTCAGCATTCTTAAAACTCGGATAGATTGAGAATGCTTCTTTTATCAAAACATTGTTAGGATCGGCTTTGATATAGCCGGGTTTGAAATTCTTTTTAGTGTATGCTCTGATAATTCCGGTGTGATTTTGCATCCCGGGTACTAATGCGTTCGAACTAAGGTATATTTCGTCAAAGTCA